>CAISKC010000172.1 GCA_903885895.1 uncultured Legionella sp. | reverse complement strand
AATCCAATATACATAGGTAAGGTACAACGTGCAGTTGATGGTCGACTAATAATCCTAATCACGACAATGCCGTCCTGTGGCGTTTTATTTTTACCCCGAATTATCAGATTTTTAGCGAGGTTGTCAATGCGTAACTTCTATGATAAGTTGCGTATGCGCGAGATGTTTCTTGGTTTTGTGCGACATCTTCTGGTAAGTGTTTTACGAGATCTTGGTAGCAGCGCTCTATGAGCTCAAACCCTTTTTTACTTGAATAGAGATGTTGCAGTACAACAAAATTTGCATGAGTGAGCGGAATGGTATAGGTAAAATCATCATAAGTAGGGTAGTAGGAGTAATTATCGTGAATAGAAAAATAAGCTTCACCACCAGGTATTAGATTGAGCTGAGAGGGGTTTTCTAGAAAGTGATCCATGGCATCATATTCGCTTGATCCCTGAGCAACAATTTTTACCTGAGGATAACCACTTTGTACATCTAAATAAACTCGGTAAGGCGCTTCTGAGACCAAAGCTGTTTCTCTATCAGAGTGAATAGCGCTGCATTGCGCAATAAATGTATCAATTTCTAAGTGAGTTTGCATAGAGAAACCTGCTGTATTTGAAAATTTAATGATTATGTAGTACAATTAAATAGCAATCAATCTTTTTATGGGATTACTCATTATGCAAGACATGCGCGACAAATTGATCTTAGGTCATTTGCAAGATTTGGGGTTTTCGGAAAATGATGTACAGATCATAGGTGATGATGTCGTATTTAAGGATTTTCACTCTGATGTAGTGAGAGGGCAATTGCATGAAGAGGGTGCGTTGATTCAGAATTATGGTCGTGATAATCATTATCATAACTATGTTTACCCAGATGGGTTAATTCCCGGTTTTGCTCAAATCACCATAAAAAAACATACCGCAGGTCTTTATTATTCCGCAGAAAATCCAGTGAATACTCGTATCAATACGATTAGTATTCCGTTGGCTGCCATTCAGTCTGAAGGTTTTTCCCCCCAAGAGTTTGTGGATACGATTAATCTTACACATGATACGCACCATACGTTCCGTGTTAGCGGTAGTCCACCGCAAATGGAGTTGACGGTCGATTACAGTGCAGTCCGAGGAAATGGGCCTGCAGAAGAATTATTAAGAGGGTTATTAACGGAGTTGCAACCTAGGATTCCACACAAAGCTGATATCAAAGGTCCTAATTATATTAGCCATCTTGGTCGTCTTGCACATATGCTACATGCGAGTGCTATGGATCAAGCTATGAATAGATTGACAGGTGCCCCGAATCAGGAAGGGTATTTACTTGGTTTGCGTGATCATGTTGTCTCGTCGCCAGAACGGCCAACGATGTTAAAAATCAATAAATCTGTTTTCAGGCGTTGGGTAGAAAAAGAAGCGCGTGAAGAGCAGCTTTTATCTAGAAAAGTAGCGGCTAATTTGAATATGGATGCTACAAACTGGGTAGCTGCTGATCTGAGGCAGTTAAGAAATCCCAAAGAAAGAAGTTCCAAATTCCAAGCCGCGCTTGCAAGAAAAGACGATCCGAATAATCCACCATTGTATATGAGCACTACGACTGGTCAGCACGCTTTTGCGATGATGATTGATTTTAAAAATAAAACCGTTTTTTTAGCGAATCCTTTAGGAACCTATGATAATTTTGCGGAAATCGTTGAACAGGTCAAACTGATCAGTGGTTGTGACAAAGTCGTACATGTGAACACACAGCCACTTGCAAGAGAGGGTGATATTCCGTTTCAAGATGTTTGTACGGCTGACTCGGTTGCATTGGCGCATATGATGCAAACTTATCATGCAGCTCATGCAGCACATGGCACATTAAAAGCAGATTGTTTGAATGGGCAAAAATTAAAAACAGCGGAATATGTGACTAGACAAGGTCAGGAAGTTCGTGCTCCAGCTCCAGTAATGCCTCCAGTGGATCAAAAGATGAGTCATACTCGATATCGTGAGAGTCCTGCTGTGAGTCATGATCATAGTTACTCGGTATTACGTTCGATGCCAGATGATCGACTAGAGCGTCAACGCCCCCAGAAAAAAGCAACAGAAATGATCGAAAGGCCTAAGGTTGCGAAGGAACTCCCAGAAAAAATATTTGTATGCAAACTCAATGCGCTGCGTAAGCAGATTGTTGCTGAAAATATGAGTGCTGAAGAGGGATGGGTAGAAGCGACGAAGTTACTGGAAAAACAAAAAGACTATGTTTCAAGAGATACTAAGTCAGGCGTAAGATCTGTGCAATATACGGCAGATATGGGCCATCGAAGTATTAAGAAAATGGTACCAGAAGAGGCACAAATTATCTTAGACCGTTTATATGCGAAGAAGTTGGCAGCAGATGACGATAATCAGTATCGACCGTAGGTAGGACTTGTTCCGGCGCCCATCATTTTTGCCAGAATGGCCGAGTAAATAGGATGAAAAAAGGATAGAGTTCTAAACGTCCGAGGAGCATGGCGCAAATTAGGAGCCACTTTGTGCCGGCATTTAAACCGGAAAAATCACTCGCGATGGATCCAAGCCCGGCACCAGAATTAGCAAGAGCGGCTGCAATACCAGAAAATGAAGAAATAAAATCATTCCCTAATGCCATACATACTAAAACTAAGATTGTATATAGGCTTAAAAACAGACTGATATATCCCGTAACAGACTGTAAAATAGGTTCAGGAACGGCTTTTTGATCCAGTTTTACCGTGAGGACAGCTTGAGGATGGAGGAGCCGGAGAAATTCACGTTTACTTTGCTTCCCCATTATTAACAAACGCAATACTTTTATTCCGCCAGTTGTGGAACCGGCACATCCGCCTACCAAAGAAGCCAGAATGATTAAAATGGGTGTGAAACTTGTCCAGCTACCAAATGGTGTGAGGCTAAAGCCGGTCGTTGTTGATAGGGAAATGACCATAAAGAGGCAGTCAACCCAATGTGCGTTACTTTGTGTCGCGTGTTGGCTTGCATACAGGGTCAAAATGACGATCCCTGTGATGGCTAAAAAACAGACCACAAAAAAACGACATTCTTCATCCTGCACATAGGGCTTGAAAGTACGCCTTTGAAAAGCTAGGAAATGCAAAGCAAAATTGATGCTGCCAATAAACATGAACAGACAAGCAAAAACTTCGACGGCCAAGCTATGATAATAGTAAAAGCTTTCATCATGCATGGAGAATCCTCCTGTGGAGACAGTGGCAAAGCTTTCTCCCAAAGCATAAAACCAATCCATACCACAATACCAATAAGACCCAGCGCATGCGAAAGTAAGTAGGCAGTAAATGCCCCATAATGCTTTGGCTGTTTGCGTGATTCTGGGAGTGAGCTTATTGTCGCGAAGTCCACCAGCAGTTTCCACTCTAAATAATTGAGAGCCGCCCATGCCAAGCATAGGAAAAATGGCTACAGCTAGCACAACAATGCCCATGCCGCCTATAAATTGTAATTGTTGACGATAATACAAAATAGCATGTGGTAAATTATCTAATTTCGTGAAGACGACAGCACCTGTGGTCGTTAATCCTGATACTGTTTCAAAGACAATATCTGTGATACCAAGATGCAAATCTTGAAATAAGAGAAAGGGTAAGATCGAAATACAAGAGATACTAAACCAAATGAGCACCACGATGAGAAACCCCTCTCGGATTTTTAGCATGCTGTGATGATGACGGCACGATGTCCATAATAAGGTTCCGATCGAAGCGCATAGGATAAAAGGCACAATAAAAGGCAACCAAATAGTCTCATCAAAAAGCATGTTAATAATGATGGGCGGTAGCATGCTGATGCTATAGAGTGTGAGCAATAATCCAAGCAAACGACAAATGGTTTTATATTGCATATCTTTAACTCATGAATGTCAAATTAACGGCAAATAAAGCTTCTAATTGGTGGATATGTTTCTTTTCTAGCAATAACAAAATCACATGATCTTGTGCTGCTAATGCTACATTAGATTTGACAAGATGAAGTTTTTTCCCCCGCACGACTCCAGCAATAATACAGTGCGGAGGTAGCTCTATTTCAGAAAGAGGCCGTCCAATGATGGCTGACGTTTGCTCGGTGCCTTCGACGATGAGTTCGACAGCTTCGACTTCTTCCTCTTGCAGGCGATGAACTTTGATCATGTTGCTGTGTCTGATTTTGCTTAGGATATTGCCGATGGTGATCGTAGAAGGAGATAATGCTGCATCGATGACACTATCCTCAATCAAATCAATATAATTTTCGTGATTCACCAAAGCCATGGCATATTTGGCGCCCAGATATTTGGCTTGCAAGCTTGCCATAATATTAGATTCGTCACTATCAGTGATAGCACAAAACACATCAATATCTTCAATGTTTTCACTCAACAATAACTCTCGATCACACACATCGCCTTCAATCACCAATGCTTTATTCAGTTGTGCCGCATTTTTTTCGACTTTTTCAGGAGATTTTTCTATCAGTTTTACTTGATAATCTTGCTCGAGGAGTTGTGCTATTTCGCCACCTATGCCTCCTCCACCTGCGATCATGATGCGATGATTATTTTTAGGAGGTCGCTTTAATTGGGTTAATAATAAGTGAAGATTTTTTTCCTGTGTCATGAAAATAATTTTATCTTTCGCGCTTAAAATATAGGTGTCATCCAATGTGACACTCTTTTTTTTATTGAATATGGCAACAATACTGACATGGTTCCCCGTTAATTGAGCCGTTAATGCAGAAAATGTTTGGCCAGTAGCCCAATCGTCGTCTTGGACTTCAAAAGATACCATACATATTTTTTCATCACAGAAACCTAAAATCTGGTTGAAATCAGAATATTTGATCATGCGGATTATATGCTGAATGATGGCTTGAGACGGATAAATAATCGTTTGAATAGGCAGTAAATTTTTTTTAAATAATTCAGGATATTTGTGATAATCCGCAGTACGGATCCGTGCAATGGTTCTGAGTATCTGGAAGATTTTGGTTGCGATCAAGCAGGCGATCATATTCGTTTCGTCACTGGATGTGACCGCGACCACTAGATCCGTTTGGTCGATACCAGCTTCGAGTAGCGTACTAGGGTTGGCAGCATGTCCTGTGATAGTTTGGATGTCTATATGCGCTCGTATATCATTCAAACGATCCTCGTTCAGATCAATTAAAACAATATCATTGTCTTCACTGACTAGGTTGCGCGCTAATGCTTCACCCACTTGGCCTGCGCCTAGAATCATAATCCGCATCGCTCATCCTCCAGAACCGTTCCTTCATATACAAAGGTTGCTGGACCGCGTAAATCAATCGGTCCAGAATGATGGGGCCAATATACTTGTAAATCTCCGCCGGGCAGGCTGACAGTGATGGTCTGACTAAGTTTGTGATACAGGTTCCCAATGGCAGCAGCTGCTACAGCGCCGGAACCGCAGGCTTGCGTTTCACCACAGCCTCGCTCATATACGCGGAGTTGAATATGTTGATGATTAAGAATTTGTACAAATCCAACATTGGTGTGATCTGGAAAAAAAGCATGTGTACTTAGTTTTTTACCAATTATTGAAATATCTTTATCTTCCAAATGGTCATCAACAATGATGATAGCATGTGGGTTGCCAACATTGATGGCATGAAAACGATACGTTTTTGTTCCAATCGATACGTTGTACCATTCTGCTTGTTGCGTTGTTTGGATAGGAATGAGATGAGGCGCCAAATTAGGTGGTGCAAAATGAACGGTCACAGTCTGATCATCATGTAACGTCACATGGAGGATGGTTTTGACCGTTTGAATACAGAGTTTTTTCTTAGTGGTTAATCCGCGTGCATGAACAAAACGTGCTAAACAGCGTGCGCCATTGCCGCATTGCCCTACTTCCTGACCATCGGCATTGAAAATGCGGTATATGAAATCTATTTCGGGTACATGGCTTTTCTCTACCACGAGACATTGGTCAAATCCAATTCCAGTATGACGATCGCTCAAAGTAGCAATTTGTTGTGTGCTCAGTTGTAGAGGATGTTCCGTGGCATCGACCACCATAAAATCGTTGCCTAATCCGTGCATTTTAGTGAATGAAATGGTCATGGTGTGCCGTTTGAAGTTGGAGGTGTTTGTTGTGGCAAATACAAAGGACCGCGCTGCCCACAGGCACTGATGAAGACTGTGAAGAGGATGCAGGAAAGTTTCAGTATGAATTTTATGCGTCTGAGCATGAGACTCTTTGGCTATGAGGCTTCAGAACAGTATATGAAACTGTGTAGATACAATCAACCAGTGTCAGTCCTATCAGATTGCAAAGAACGATGAAACTTGCCACTTGGTTACCTTTTAGCGATAATGATAGGTTTTTATGGATGGAAGTGCTTGTGTTGAATTTTTATACAGAAGAGCCTCGGAATCCAGCCAATGCGTGTGTGATTTGGTTACACGGTCTGGGTGCGAATGGTGAGGATATGCGTGGGGTGGTGGATGCTTTTCCAGCAATGGATGTGTCAATTCGCCACGTCTTTGTTGATGCACCAGTGCGACCTGTCACTTTAAATAATCGTATGCCAATGCGTGCATGGTATGATTTGACTGGACTAACGCTCCAAGATCGAGATGATCGAGATGGTATTTTGCAGTCGGAGCGTGCATTGGATGAGATCATTGCTGCACAAATCTCGCAGGGATTGCAACCCCAACAAATATATTTAGCGGGTTTTTCACAAGGGGGTGCCATGGCATTATTTATGGGCTTACGCACGCAACGCAATTTAGGGGGTATTTTAGCTTTATCTGCGTATTTGCCTTTACAACAAGAATGTTTAGGGAGTCAGCATAAGGCCTTGCCTATTTTTATGGCGAAAGGGATGGCTGACCCTATTGTGATACCGGCGTGGACCAATTTGTCGTTTGATTTTGTCAGAACACAGGGCTTTACGCAGGTTGTTTGTAAAGACTATGCCATGGAACATACGATCTGCTTGGAAGAAATTAGGGATGCTGCTAAATGGCTACAAACCCAAATTCAACGGTTTGTTATTCAAGGGGAAACGTTATGACGGTCGTCAAAAAATCACGTTCGGTCGCATATACTTGTGAGCAGATGTATCATTTGGTTAATGATGTTGAACGTTATGCGGATTTTTTACCCTATTTTTCATCAGGCGTTGTCCATTATAAAGATGCAGATGAAGTACAAGCTACTTTATCGATTACAGCGGCAGGGATCAGTAAGTCTTTTACCACCTGCAATCGATTACAAGCAAATAAAATGATTGAAATGCGACTGATAGATGGTCCATTTAGTCATTTTGAAGGGTTTTGGCGCTTTGATGAAATACCAGAGGGATGCACTGTATCATTGGATTTAGAATTTGATTTTGCAGGTCGCATGTTTTCCATGTTGTTAGGACCGATTTTCGAGCAAGTGACGGATACGTTAGTAGATGCTTTTTGTGAACGAGCAGAGCGTATTTATGCGGATAAGCATGAGTAATTGTGAGGTTGTGTATGCGCCTCGTGCAGAGGCACCCAGGGTGTTTTCTACAACATGGGTTGATAAGATGACGGTGAGTGATTTGGTGCAGATGTCTGGCTTCGCACAGCATTATCCTGAGGTGACAGATCTGGCCGTGGGTATTTTCGCGCATTGTGTGACATGGGATACTTTGGTTAAAGCAGGTGATCGCGTGGAATTATATCGACCTTTGCTGTTGGATCCAAAAGAGAAGCGACGGCGCCTGGCGAAAGAATAAAGGTTCTTTACGTCATTGTAAGCGGATGTCAATGGCGTTAAGTAAAGGATAAATACTATTCCGTTCGGGCTGAGGAGAGGCGCTAGCCGCGTCTCGAAGCCTTGGTGCCAATGCTT
>CAISKC010000171.1 GCA_903885895.1 uncultured Legionella sp. | reverse complement strand
TTGGTGCTTTGGCTTATAAAAACCCCCATAGATAAAACTGAGTTTCTTTCAACAATGACGCCTTCTACGACCTCTGAACGTGCACCAATAAAGCAGTTGACTTCAATAATGGTTGGATTGGCTTGCAATGGTTCTAGGACGCCCCCAATGCCAACGCCTCCTGAGAGGTGAACATTTTTACCGATTTGCGCACAAGACCCTACTGTGGCCCAGGTATCAATCATAGCGCCATCATCTACGTACGCTCCAATGTTAATAAAAGAAGGCATCACGATAGCTGAATGACCGATATAAGCCCCAAAACGTACAATAGCACCCGGTACGATGCGTGCATTTTGTTGACGAAATTTTTTTTTGCTGATTTTTTTGTATTTCAGAGGGATTTTATCAAAGCAGACAGATGTTTCTCCCCTGGATATGACTTGATTAGGGTACAGTCTAAATGCGAGTAAAATGGCTTTTTTTAAGGTTTGATCTACAATCCATTGGTCACCTACGGGGCATGCGACACGTACCTTTCCTTTATCAAGTAAGGATAGTACTTCTTCAATAGCAGTCCGTAACTCTTGTGGTGCGTTGTTTGGCTTGAGCGCATGCCGCTCTTCAAAATACTGCTCGATAATATTTTGCATAGAGTCCTAAGACTGAATCAGTGTCCGAACTATATCGTAATACATATTACTCAATATTACCAAATCATCTAATGAGACCGATTCATTGATTTGATGAATAGTTTGATTGATAGGGCCTAATTCGATGACCTCTATACCGTAAGGTGCAATAAACCGACCATCCGATGTGCCTCCGCTTGTAGAACATTCTGGATTTTTTTGTGTATGTTTGTGAATGACTTGTTGGCAGGTCTGTAATAGTTTTCCAGTATGCGTAAGAAAAGGATTTCCACTTAATGTCCATTCAATATTGGGTTGCAAATTGTGGCGTGCAAAGCAAGCTACAATAGCAGTTTGTAATGCTTCTGACGTATGCACAGGTGAGAACCGTAAATTAAAATGCATATGTAGATCTTGCGGAATGATATTACTGGCTTGTCCACCAGAATGAATGTGCGTGATTTGGAAGGATGTAGGTGGAAAGTGTTCTGATCCCTGATCCCAAATTGTCGCACTAAGTTCCGCCAATGCGGGGGCTATCATATGAATAGGATTTTTTGCTAAATGAGGATAGGCTACATGACCTTGCTTGCCTTGGAGATGTAGCTTTCCAGAGAGTGAACCACGGCGACCTACCTTGATGACATCGCCTATACTTTGGGTGCTAGAAGGTTCTCCGACAATGCAAAAATCGATGTGCTTGTTTTGTTGCTGTAATTGTTGCATCACATAAGGTGTGCCTGCTAAGTAATCATCACCTTCTTCGCCGGATGTGATTAAAAACCCCAAACGGCCGCACTGCGGTTGATGCTCCACCCAACGTTGCGCTGCGATGAGCATGGCTGCCAAGCTTCCCTTCATATCAGCGACCCCGCGACCATATAACATGCCATCCTGCAAAGTCAGCGTAAATGGATCAGTATGCCAGAGTGATAGATCGCCTACGGGGACCACATCCGTATGTCCAGCGAACACAAATAAAGTATCGCCTTCACCGTATTCTGCATAAAAATTTGCTACAGGTGGCGAATCGAATTGCTGGCAACGGAAATCTAAGTTGCGCAGAAAATTTAGCATGACATCTTGGCATCCTGCATCATCCGGCGTGAGGGAAGGACAGGCGATGAGTTGCTGCAAGATGGTTTTTATACGGTCATTGATTGGTCCCACTCTAAATCTCGTAATAATTCATTAATTTGCGTTTTCCCACGAGTTTGTTCGTCAACTTGCTTAACGATCACTGCGCAGTAAAGATTCACATTTTTGCCTGGTAGACTACCTGGCACGACTACTGAACCAGCTGGGACACGTCCGTAGCTAATTTCAC
>CAISKC010000170.1 GCA_903885895.1 uncultured Legionella sp. | reverse complement strand
TTGTTTTTAAATAACGGCGCGACATCATTTAACAGCTCATCAATAGTGAGCGTTGCATGATCTTTGGTAAAGAGCACATTCATGACTTTAGAAATATCCACAAACGCATCATCCAATCCAATCAACACTTGCACCATCTCAGATTCAGAGTTCGCAAATAAGCGTTTCACAAATGTTTTTATCCAAGATAACAACGTTGGTAATATAAAACGAGTTATAATAAAAGGGATAGGCCCTGCCACAAACGTCGCCCCAAAGGTGATCCAAGCAAACGTACTCCAAATCATTTGAATACGACTCAGCCAGGTTTGAATCCATTCAATTTCAAGATTAGGTAAACGCAAATCATCCCAGCGTTTTCCAGCAATTTTAATTTTAACGTCTTCAAGATAATCCAAAACAAATATTTTGATTTTTTGCGTGATGTCAGGCGTAAAAATTTGTCCGAGCATCGCTGCGATCCCTTGTGCAATCCGTTCTTCACGCTCTCCGATACCACGCTGTACGCCGTTTACCGCATCTTGCCAATCAAAATCCTCAATCGTCATTTTCATCTTATCAATTTCCGCCACTACGACTGGAATTTGCAGAATCTGACGCCTTTCTAAAACTTGCGCTGTAGCGAATATCAAACTACATTCATGATTAAAATAGGGCTGAAATTCGCTGATAACGGCATCCGTGGTCTGCCAAAATTTTACCATCGATTGATGACCCACCGCCTGCCATCCACTCGAGAAAATATCACTGACAGCTCGCATCTCACGTAATGTCAGTTGCACAGGCAAAGGGATGGTTGAAAAGTCACGCAATGCAATCAAAGGTTCAATCGCTTGAAATGTTTGCAAATCTCGATCTGTTATCATTTTGGCTAAACTATTTTGGTATATTTCAACCAAATAAAACATGAATTCATTTTGCTGAGCTTGGTCCAATTCTGTTTGTGTACCCAAAAGCTGCAGATACTTTTGTTCGGCTTGTTTATGAAAATCACGTAAAGTACGCAAGAACAATTTTTCAGAGATCGTTGCTGCAAACATACCTTCTTGCACTGCCAAAATCCGATCTGCATCTTGGCGCAATTTAAGAAAATACTCTGTCGTAATGTAATAACGTAGATTTTCTAACAAGCGTGTTTTTAAGCGTTCTTGTTGGCGACGTGTCGTAATAATACGCTGATGCGCTTTAAATCGTTCCGCCGGATCCCTCATATTCTCCGTTGTTGAATCCAAATCTTCCGCGCAAATGAGATGCTCATATTGACCAGCATGCCCATTGCGCGCTACCCTACCCTCGGTTTGAATAACTTCAGATTCCGTCATATCAGCTGCACAATTAATCTCAGCGATCCCTGATGCGTAGCGCGTTTCAAAATCCGTCCCACGCGAAAGACTGAGTGTCGTGATGGTAATTTTATTATTTTCCCCAGCACGTTTTATAATATCCTGTTCAGATACCCCAACATATTCATATCCCGCATAAGATTGCAGATCCAAATCAGCGACTTGTTCTTCCAAATACTGCTGTAACGCAACCACAGCTTTAGGTGAGTCTACAAAAATAACCAGCGGCTTACCTGGTTCTAGTTCACGTTTTCTGCGGAGCCTGTCTAACACGCCTTGATGTTGCTCCGCTCTAGTACCTACAATATCAGTACCCAAATTTTCGCTTCTATCAGGATGAAAAACCGGGTAATAATGCGCTGTTAAACCATTTTCTTGTGAAAATTCGCGCAATTCTATTTTAGCGCCCGGCGTACCCGTCCAGCCAATGACCAGCGAATAAAAATCAAAAAAGTTCTTAGCGCTGATAATCATCAAAGTTTCCGTGATGGCTTCCAGAATATAGGTCAACTCCCCTTTAGCAAGATGCGCATTCCGATCAGTATGGACTAATTGCTGCACGCCATCGGAATAACTCACAGCTGGCTCAGGGCGTTTGGTCCCCACAGTCAAAATTGGCGCAGCATATTGTTGCACTTTTTTCATTTTTTCGCGCAAAATTGACAAATAATCCACACCGGACTGTAATGCTTCCGGCATCCGCGCAGAATTCAGTAGGAGATCCAAAACCTCATCCGGAATTTTTTCAACAAATTGAATCAATTTTTTATCTGACTGTTTCCGCGTAAAATGCGTTCTAAAATTACGCACATCATCTTGATCATCACAAGTGTTTTGCAAATAAATCTCTTGCTCGTGCACGAATGCCAATAACTCAGTAAAAACGAAGGCCCAAGACTGTACATCTGCATACATGGGATCCAACACACCAGCCAAACGATTTTGAATCGTCGTGGTTAACGCTGCATCAATTTCGTCACACAATAAAGCAACATGCGTCGGTAATGTTTTTTTCTTCAGAGCCATATTGGCACGGAAAAAACTCAGACAGGATTGCGTTGAATGATGAATACCATTTTCAACATAAGCCGTACGTGGACTATTCGGTAAGATAACCTCTTTGGCGTGCGCGACCCCTAAATACTCATAAAAAGGTCTGAATTTCTGCAAGCTGACATCTGCCAACTCCACATTTTCAGTGACAACGTCCACGGTCCAACCTTCTGCACAGAGCATCACTGCACGGATTTCCGAAATAATCGACTTACCACCCCCTGTTTTGACTTCCTGAATATGACTCTCATGCAACTCACACAAGATCTGAGTATCTTGCGGAAATTTTTTAGTCATACGCGAATGCGCTTCGCAGCTCAATGCTAAGAGCACCAAACGATAAGCCTGTTTTTTTTGCGGGCTCAATGTCACATCTTGTAATTTGGCAGATAATTGTTGGTACAAAATTTTGCATTGTGCTTCATTCAATTGTGAAATCGTCAAAGGTCGCGGGGCAGCGGGCGGCTGTTCCTCAAGAAAGACTGGATTTTTCAGCATATAAGACATCATCAATTGATAATCTTTAAGCAATTTTTCCTGTTCAGCGGGCGTCAAAGTTTGATCTGCTTCTCCATCTACCCAGGATTTTTTACGAATTTTAGCGATTTTTTCCGAGATATGAGTGATGTCATAATTAAAACGCTCTAAATTATTCGCATACAACTCATGCTCTAAATGTTTCAATTCTTGTTTAAGATGAGGACTGCTCAACATAATCAGAACACGATTCGCATCAACAGGGTATAACGCTACCAAACTCGCCAATAGTTTTATAAAAGCCTTAGGATGTTCATGACATTGTGCTAAAATTTGCAGCATCGAAGCCCTATTGCGCCCATAAACATGTTGCGCCAAGCGACATAATATAGCGCGATGATCTGCATCACATGTTTGAAATAACGCACGCACTTCAGAAAAAGCCGTCGTAGGATTGTCGTGCCAAATACACGTTAATACCTGCAAATCTACTGATTTATCAGATAATACATTCGCCAACCCTTGCAATTGCTGCACTGACAGTGGGTGTTGTAGGAAAAATGGTATCTCCGCAAATGAGTGTTGTTGCCAAGGAATATGTGGCAACAACCCTTGCACAGTCTTCGCCGCAGCGCCTGCGTCTAACTCCAACAAAGTTGTCGCCAAGTGCATCACTGGCATCAACCACACAGAATCTTTATGCTGCATATAAGCTGTATTGATCAAAGGTAACAAAACTTCAGCATGTTCTGAATGTTGAAGTAATTGCGGAAACTGCGTCAAAGCATGCAACAATGCAGACATGTTTTCTGGACTGTAATGTTCTGATAGTCGCTGCTGTGCGATTATATGTAAAATTTGCAAGACTGTTTTTAATGGCTTATGCTGCTGCAACAGCCTTTCCAGCGGCTCAAGCAATAACGGATAATCTGCTTCTAATGACAATTCGCTAAAATCGGTTACCAAAGTTTCTAAATGAGGTAATTCACGAATAAATTGCTCAATATCTCGTAACGACAACGTCGTCATCAACCAATTATATAAACAAAATTTTCTTTCTTTTAATGCCGCAGTACTCAGCGCATGATTTTTATGTGCCGCTGTTTCAGCAAACCCCTCTCTAATTTTAGCCACAATGAGCCCATCTAAAACATGGGGATACTGATTAAAAAGAGACGATTCTTTACGCAAAACTTCTTGGTGGACCAAAAAGAATTTTGCCAAATTCAGAATAGAGAACGGTTGCTTAAACACAGCTGGAAGCATTGCAAAAGTAGGCCGCTGATGCCATCCAAACCAAGCCAAACCTTGCTCCATCTCTGATGCAGGAGGTAGATATTTTTTATAAAAATCCCACAAACTATATCGATTAGGTTGCAAGTCTTCTGCCTGAATAGCTTGTAAGCCCTGATGAAAGTCCTGCACACAAACGTTAATCATCTCATGATAGTCACCAGCAATCTTCGCGCACATAATTTTATTGGGATCTTCTGTACGATTGTGTGCAAAACCTTCCGGTAAGAAATCTGGATTGGGTGGTACATAATTCTTCCGTAATAGATACGCCACAAAATCTTGATGCAAAGTTTTAAAATCGATATCTCGTGTATAATGCGCACCGGTTTTATTTAAAACAAAATATCCCAACAACAAATGGCGAAAATAAGCATATGCAGGATCGTCTTGCGGCATTTTAAACTGCAGCAAATGCCGATAGAAATGGATGGGTTCACGTAAAGATTGACTACCTAAGTAACGGAATATTTTAACCGTCAAACTAGGATACCCTTCTTCAACGATACATTGATCCTCCAATACTCTTTGGAGCTCCTGAGCGCTGATGCGATAGGAAGATGCAAAACCATCCGTCACATGATAATCATCCCCTTTTTGACACATGATCCGCAATTGCGTGATATCAATGGCCATATCATTTGTCACTACCGTAAAATCATTATGCAAAACAGCAGACACAGCGTCTGTACCCAATAAAGAGACACCGGCCCAATTATAAAATTGTTCGAGCACCCGCCCATGGTGAATAGCATTATCGATCAGGACTTCCATGCCATGAAAAAAAGTTTTGGCTACGCAAATGGGGGCGACGACTAAACCATCTTCTGCACAAATCATTTCATTTGCGAATATTGTCATGAGATGATCAGTCGCCGCTCTATCCCCATTCTGATATCTGAATAATTTGGTATCTATCCGTTGCCAAAATTTTTGCAAAGTTTTTAAATCAACAGACTGGATATCTATATTTAGTTTGCTTGCATACAGTAAAAAATGCAGAGCAAATTTCTCAAAGGACGGCCATTTTTTTGGATCGGTGTCTAATGGGATCCTTTGAGCAATCTCTAAAAACAAATGTTGCGCTTTATCATGCGAAGTCGTAGAAGTCGTATAATGACATACACCCGCTCTCAATTCGACGCTATCGAATCGCCCATAATTTGTTTGCAACAAATCAGATACCGCACCAATCGTTTGGGCATACTCAAAATAAATCTTACGGAAATACACCAACAACCCAAGACGCTCAAGTTTTGTCAGTAATATTAGAAATTGCTCAGCTTGATATTGATAGCCGTTGATAATAGGCCACAACATAATTTTCACCTGATCTCGATCTAGTTTCGAACATGACGCTAAGAAAATATCGAAAGCAGCCATATCAACCGTCGGGCAATGACCATGCAACAAAGCGCGAAGATGCTGGCAGAACAAAGCCTCATCAGGCAAATCTTGCGGACACCCTGGTTCAAACACAGTCAACAAAACTTGGATCACCTGCTCCCATTGCAAACGATCCATATCCGACATACCAAGCAAATCCTCAGCACGCAGCAATGCAGCGGATTGAATGACTGGTTGAAAATCATCCGGCGCTTGTAATGCAAGCTGAGCAAGATGAGCCGGCGTAGGCAACGTTCTATTTTCTTGGTAAGTATCACGATATCCCACCAAAGTAGGTAAACGATAACAAGGTATCATACTGTATACGTATAACCCTGCTTCGCGCTGCAATCCCTCAGGCTCTAAGCCATCTGTATGATGCACAATATGCGTCAGCAAATCTTCCACCAGGAGCGCATCGATTTGAATGAATGAGTGCTGACTTAAACCTATCATGAAAGGATTATGATGAAATCTACGAAAGATAGCGCTCGTCACTTTCACACGAAATTTATCATCTTGGATGAGTCTGGACATCACATTCGTTTTAGCGTGATAAGCCGTATAATAATGATTGTCATGTAATAATTTTGTGTGCGGATCAGGTCGCATGTTACATCGCATCGCATGAGTACGTAACAAAGCACAAAATTCTTGAAACCCAATGGTATTGCGAAAAAGATCAAAAGCACTGGATTCATTTTGTTGCGTATGATGTGCTTGCTGCGTTTGCATAACAGCTTGATCTTGATTGACGGTTTCTTGTTGTTGCAGCATTTGATTTTGTGTAAGATCCTGAGCCAGAGCATACTGTTGCGTCACGGAAAAACTCAGATGTGCTTTCAATTGTTGTGCATCAAAACGCTTAGACTTACGATACCGCTCAGTCGGCGCATCAGTACGAATAATATAAGTAGATTGGGTATTCTTGCCTATCGTGATCACTCATTCTTGTTCTACCGTGATCAGTGATTCTCGTTTGATCGTGATCACCTATTATCGCCTGATCGTGAT
>CAISKC010000169.1 GCA_903885895.1 uncultured Legionella sp. | reverse complement strand
TGAGAAAATAAAATAGCGTAGCTAGCGCCAACCCAATCATGCAAGGTCAATTTACCAGCAGTCGAATCAGCAGTAAAGTTTGGTGAGAGATCGTTAATACGTAGTGACATGTTCGCCCCTTATTTAAAAAACTTCTTAATATTACGCCCTATTAAAGCCAAATGGACAGAAAATAAAAATGTGGTCAGTTAATTGAACTGACCTGATTTTTAGTGCTATCCCGGAAGAGAGGATTTTTGATAATCCCTCACCTTTAGATCTCTCACCATTAGTGTATTAGGTTACAGACCACCAGCACCTCAAACCCAAGTACCGCAATTAATGCAAAATCAACCCATGTTGCTGCAATGATTTACTATGGCAATCTCATCAAAAGGATTCATACTCATTTTGATGTTTGCTAAATCTACGCCAGAGTTATTTAATTTTAACCAAATTTTGACGTTGTAATCCACAACGCGTTTTACAGCTACTAAGAGTTTCATTTGGAATTCACAGCGTTGTTATCAGTATTAAAAATTGAGATCTTTTAATGCGCGGGCAATAACTAATCTTTGGACTTCGCTAGTGCCCTCATAGATCTGAGTGATGCGGGCATCACGGTAATAGCGCTCAACTGGATAGTCTTCAAGATATCCGTATCCACCATAAATCTGAATAGCTTTTGAGCAAACAGCTTCGGCCATCTCCGATGCAAATAATTTGGCTTGCGATGCCTCAGACAAACAAGGCAGGCCCCGCTCTTTCATGCTAGCAGCTTGCAGTATTAACAAACGCGCTGCATTGATTTGGGTTTGCATATCTACTAAGAAATTCGCGACGCTTTGATGATCGATTAAGGGCACACCAAACTGAATACGCTCTTTCGAATATCTCAAGGCAGACTCAAATGCTGCCCTGGCGATGCCCAGAGCTTGTGCAGCAATGCCAATACGGCCGCCTTCAAGATTGCTTAACGCAATAGCCAGACCCTTACCTCTTGGTCCTAGTAAATTTGCCTCAGGTATTACGCAGTTATCCAAAGTGATTGCGCAAGTGTCTGAACCACGAATGCCTAACTTTTTTTCAACGCGGTTAATAATGAAACCTGGTGTGTTTGTCGGCACTAAGAATGCTGATATTCCTTTTTTCCCAAGGTTGGGATCGGTAACGGCAAACACAATCGCTAATTTAGCTCTCTTTCCATTGCTGACAAATTGCTTAGCACCATTCAGTGTCCAAGAACCATCTTTAAGAACTGCTTTTGTTCTTAAGTTATTAGCTTCCGAACCTGCTTGCGGTTCAGTTAAGCAAAAACAACCGATAGCGCGACCTGACGCTAACTCACTTAACCATACTTTTTTCTGATCCTCAGTGCCATAATTTAATATAGGACCACATCCCACAGAGTTGTGAATACTCATAATGGCACCAACAGCGCCATCACCTGCAGATATTTCTTCTACAGCAAGCGCATAAGAAACATAGTCCACACTTGCTCCACCCCACTCTTCGGGAACCACCATCCCCATGAGGCCAAGTTCCCCCATTTGTGCGATCACTGCATCATCAATCCAACCTTCATGATCCCAGCGTTCTCCATTCGGGGCAAGCTCATTCTTGGCAAAATCTTTTGCCATATCTTGAACCATGACTTGTTCTTCGGTTAGCTCGAGAAATGACATAAATAGATCCTTGTAATAATTAAATCTTTGGCAACGATGGAAACAAGCTTTGTATTTTTTGCTCAGTCAACTCAGGCAAGGT
>CAISKC010000168.1 GCA_903885895.1 uncultured Legionella sp. | reverse complement strand
GCCAAAACAAATGTGATTGAAATAACCAAAATGGCTAATTAAATAACTAACTCGATGGGCCGGATAAATGGGAATTTACAGCAAAATTTGGACTTGACCCAAGTATGACCCTCCAAATACAAATTATGAAACTCATAAAGCTCCATTGCAATAAAACAAAAACCCAAAACAAAGGTCACCCACATCCAAGAGGTCACCTCGGCTCGAGACTTAGTGTTACGCGCTACCATTGCAAGACCAAAGGTAAAACTACTGGTTAATAGGAGTAAAGTTTCAGTCAATACAAAAGACAAACTAAACAATTCCTTGGCATGTGGCCCACCAAACGCATGAGTGTGAAGCACTGCATAAACTGCAAATAACGATGCAAATAAAATGCAGTCCGTCATAATATATATCCAAAAACCGAATACATTTTTCGAACCATCAAAATGATTCGTGTAAACATCCTTCGTTAGCCTATTTCCCATCATTACCTTCCTAAAATTGATTGTTGATATTTAGTCTCGTTTGCTTCGACCTCACTCGCAGTAATGTAATAATCCGTATTGTGATCAAAGGATCGCATGATCAAAGAAACAAGAACACCACCTAAGCCCAATATAGAGAGCCACCAAATATGCCACACCATTGCAAAACTGAAGACGAAGGCAAAAGTACCAATCACAAATCCCATTGCTGTGTTTCTAGGCATGTGTATATCCAGATAAGGCAAAACGAGTGCTTTAGATTTATTAACACTATTTAGTGCCTTCTCTTTTTGTTCCCAAAAGGAATCTATACCACTAACAACGGGTATATGTGCAAAATTATAGGATGCGACAGGCGAAGAAGTTGCCCACTCCAAAGTACGAGCATCCCAAGGATCTCCAGTAATATCACGACATTTGTCTTTATTTTTGATACTAACAATAATTTGTAAGACCTGAAAAACAACACCTAGGGCTATAATTCCAGCGCCGACCGCCGCCACGACCAAATAAGGCTGAAAACCAGTGGACGCATCATAATGATATAAACGGCGAGTCATACCAAGACCACCCAGAATATAAAGAGGGACAAAGGCAACAAAAAAACCAACTAACCAACACCAAAATGCACATTTACCGAGTGATTCATTCAAAGTAAAACCAAACATTTTTGGGAACCAATAAGCCAATCCAGCAAAATAGCCAAACACCACGCCACCAATAATCGTGTTATGAAAATGTGCAACTAAAAATGTGCTATTGTGAGCTTGAAAATCGATGCCTGGAACAGCAAGCATAACACCAGTCATTCCTCCTACAGTAAACGTTACAAAGAACCCCATTAGCCAATACATAGGCGTAGTAAATCTAATCCGGCCCCGATACATAGTAAATAACCAATTGAACACTTTTACGCCTGTAGGGACTGATATAATCATAGTAAGGATTCCAAACACTGCGTTCACGTCAGCACCAGCCCCCATAGTAAAGAAGTGATGGGCCCAAACAATGAAGGCTAAAAAGGTAATAGCCGCAGTGGCCCATACCATCGTTGTATAACCAAACAATGACTTTCGACTGAAAGTTGCAACAATCTCAGAATAAACACCAAAAGCGGGCAAAACCAACACATAGACTTCTGGATGTCCCCAGATCCAAATTAAATTGACATACATCATTTGATCGCCGCCAGCACCAGTGGTGAAAAAATGCATATCAAGATACCGATCTAGGCCAAGCAAAGCCAAAGCAACCGTTAACACGGGGAAAATAAGCATAACAAGAATAGAAGAACAAAAAGCGGTCCATGTAAAAATAGGCATCCGCATTAAAGACATCCCTGGACAACGCATTTTTAAGATAGTCACGAAAAAATTTATTCCTGACATGAGACTACCAATACCCGAAATTTGGATCGCCCAAATGTAATAATCTGTCCCAACTGTCGGGCTATAGCTTAGCTCAGAAAAGGGAGGATAGACCAACCAACCCGCATGAGCAAAGTCACCAATTAATAAGGACACATTAGCAAGCATAGCTCCAGCAACAAAAAGCCAAAAACTCAGCGAATTTAGAAATGGAAAAGCAACATCTCGAGCTCCAATTTGCAAAGGAACGACTAAGTTAAATAAGGAAAACATGAGTGGCATCGCCACAAAAAATATCATGATAGTCCCATGGGCGGTAAATATTTGATCAAAGTGCTCTGGGATCAGGTAGCCATCGGAAACACCCGAAGCCATAGCTTGCTGAACTCTCATCATGACAGCATCTGCAAATCCTCGAAAAAGCATCACCATTGCAACAATAAGATACATCGTTGCAATACGTTTGTGGTCAACAGTCACGATCCATTCACGCCAAAGATAATTCCATTTTTTGAAATAGGTGATGCTACCTAAAACCGCAATACCGGCAACCATAATAAAAGCCAGCATTGAAAATATAATAATTTGCTGACTTACTGGTTCATAGAGATAAGGAAAAACCTCTTGTGGATTACTGAGTTTTCCTATGAGTGTTTCTAACATGGCAATTTCCTTTTAATAATAACTTTTATTCACAAGCATACCCAATACTCTGCTTATTTATGACCAACGTTTGGCATCATGTAATGCATAATAATACTGTCAAATAAACCAGCATCAACATCAGCAAAATACCGCACTGGATCATCAATAGATTTTGGCGCTAGCTCATCCCAAAATACTGCTTCTGTCAGTCGGCCATCCGTTTTTTTAACGGAGCTAATCCAACTAGTAAAATCCTCAATAGTGGTAACTTCCGTGTTAAAATGCATACCCGCAAAACCGATACCGGTATAGTTTGTTGCAAGCCCGCGATAAATTCCCGGAGCGTCGGCCATCAGATGTAACTGAGTTTTCATTCCCGTCATGGCATAAATTTGACCACCAAGCTGTGGAATAATGAATGAATTCATAGGAGATGCCGCTGTTATATTAAAATTAATTGGCGTGCCTGCAGGAATTTTAAGATAATTAAGTGTAGCTATTTTAGAATCAGGGTAAATAAACAACCATTTCCAATCAAGCGAAACAACTTCAATATTTACAGGTTTTATTTTTGAATCAAGCGGCCTATATGGATCTAAGTTATGAGTCGTTTTCCAAGTTACTGTTCCTAAAATTAGAATAATAATACAAGGAATAGTCCACCAGACTATCTCCAAAATTGTACTATGCTTCCACTCAGGCTTATATTTGGCATTATTCCCTTCTCGATATCGCCAACCAAACCAACAAGCCATAAAAATAACGGGAATGACGACAAGTAACATGAGCTCAATTGAAAAGATCATCAATTTTAATTCGACCGCTGCAACTTGCCCTTTAGGCGCTACAGCACCAGAATAACAACCATTTAAAAAAAGAAATGCGACAGCAAGTAGAACAACCTCCGCATGTCTAATTATCCGCTTACCTCGAAGTCGATGCAGCATATTAGATATTGGTTTTATCATACTTAAGCACTCCTTTCTTATAATGTAGTTAACCTTATCAGGCAACCAAGCTAATAACGTTGCTTTAGAAACGCTTTTTTCTCGTATCAATGGATTAATAAACGAAGCCTTGTTTTGCTTCTTTAAAAGTCATCCACAATTTTTTTTCAAAGTCATATAGCTTACATTGTTTAAAAACATCAAGCATATAACGCCACTTAAAATGATATTCATGAAAATACTCACCGTATTTATCTTTTAAGGCCTTATGTGCTTGAGGCAAGTTATAAAAGGGAATTCTTGGATCCAAATGGTGTGGAACATGTATCATAGAAGTTACGCATTGACAACCTCGCTAAAAATC
>CAISKC010000167.1 GCA_903885895.1 uncultured Legionella sp. | reverse complement strand
TTTAGGCGATGTGATTGCACGCTACCAGCGAGCCTTGGGTAAAAATGTCCTACAACCCTTCGGTTGGGACGCCTTTGGTTTACCTGCTGAGAACGCCGCCATTAAAAATGGGATTCATCCTGCGCAATGGACGAAGCAAAATATTGCTGCGATGAAAGAGCAATTTTTAAAATTAGGCAATGGCATCGATTGGCGACGTGAGATTACCACTTGCGAACCCTGCTATTACCGATGGGAACAATGGTTTTTTATTAAATTGTATGAGCGTGGTCTGGTCTACAAAAAAACAGCTGTCGTCAATTGGGATCCCGTCGATCAGACGGTACTGGCCAATGAACAAGTCGTTGATGGTCGCGGTTGGCGTTCCGGTGCGTTAGTAGAAAGAAAAGAAATTTCTCAATGGTTCATCAAAATTACGGCCTATGCTGAAGAACTCCTCACCGGTCTCGATACACTGGAGCACTGGCCAGCGCAAGTAAAGCAATTGCAGCGCAACTGGATCGGACGATCTGAAGGCTGTGATATCAAATTCAAACTCACACATGATCAAGAAACGATTAAAATCTATACCACACGGCCTGACACATTGCTGGGTGCTACTTATTTAGCTATTGCACCGGATCATCCGCTGGCCAAACAAGCAGCGAAAACGGATCCTGCTATCCAAGCATTTATTGAATCATGCCAGCATGTACGGATGGTTGAAGCTGAAATGGCTACGATGGAAAAGCGTGGTATCGCTACCGGACTATTTGCTGTACATCCTATTACGGGTGCCGAGCTCCCCATCTGGATTGCTAATTTCGTGCTGATGACTTATGGATCTGGGGCTGTCATGGCCGTACCAGCCCATGATCAACGTGATTGGGAATTTGCACAAACCTATCATTTGTCCATGCAGCCTGTCATCTCTCCAGAGCAAACACATGACTTTTCTCAAGCAGCTTATACTGGAGAAGGCCTATTATGTCATTCCGGAGAGTTTGATGGGTTAGATTCCAGCGCAGCTAAAAAAGCTATTACTGCTTTTTTAGAAGAGCATAAAGTCGGCAAATCCAAAGTTAATTTTCGCTTACGTGATTGGGGTGTCTCACGCCAACGCTACTGGGGCGCACCCATACCCATGATTATCTGTGAACAATGTGGGATTGTGCCTGTTCCTGAACAAGATTTACCAGTCGTGTTACCCGAAGATGTAGCCATTACCGGCGCAGGTTCTCCGCTAGCCCATTGCAGCGAATTTCTCCATGTTGCCTGTCCGAAATGCGGACAAGATGCACAACGCGAAACAGACACCTTTGACACCTTCGTCGAATCTTCATGGTATTACGCGCGTTTCGCGTGTAAAGGCCAAGAAAGCGCGATGTTGGATGATCGCGCCAAATATTGGACGCCCGTTGACCAATATATTGGTGGCATTGAACATGCAGTCATGCATTTACTCTACGCACGGTTTTTCCACAAATTAATGCGCGATGCTGGTTTAGTCAACTCCGATGAGCCTTTCATTGCTTTGTTGAGCCAAGGGATGGTTTTGCATAACGGACATAAAATGTCTAAATCTCTCGGTAATACCATTGATCCCAATCATTTAGTTGCGACCTATGGTGCCGACACAGCCCGCTTATTTGTGATGTTTGCTGCACCGCCGGAACAATCTTTAGAATGGTCTGATGCAGGCGTAGAAGGCTCTCATCGCTTCTTAAAACGTTTATGGGGGTTTGGTAGTCAACATCGTGAACTCTTCCTAGAAATCAATCAAACGATTCAAGAACCCAACACTGCGATTGTCTGGCAAAATTGCGAAGCACGTTTGAAGAAAGCACGTTTGCATATTCATCAGATTTTACAACAAACTCTACAAGATTATGAACGTCAACAATTTAATACGGTCGTCTCGAGTTGCATGAAGCTTTTTAATGAATTGAATGCCTATGAATTAAAAACCCCAGAAGACGAGTATTTAATTTACAC
>CAISKC010000166.1 GCA_903885895.1 uncultured Legionella sp. | reverse complement strand
TTTGTCAAGCGTTGGTTGAAAACATGAAGCAGAATATGGACGCCTTAACGATCACTTGGGAAAAAAATAGTGACAAGCATTTGCAACCCGTTTTTATTAGACATCATATTACCCGGTCACTCACAGATCTAAAAAAACTGTCTTCGATACAACGTATTCAAGAATTAGCACCTATCTTATATGCTATGCCAGAATACGATGACCGAGAGCACGAAGCACTTATGCGCATCATTGCAGATCAAAAAGGCGAAGCTGTTGTAACGCATTCTAAAATAACGCATTTTTTCATGGCAAGCTCTTTACTTCAAGCGCCTATCCGTAGACAATTAAAGCTAGATCGCGTTAAAGGAAATGCGGTTAATGAAAGACAAATCGCATACCTCAAAAGAAAAATTCCAGGGATTGTTATCGAAACGGTAATAGAAGACAAAGCTAAAGCGACAGACGCTGTTTCCACATTATTTACTTTTCCTGCAACGCAACGAGAGTTAGTTGAATCGGTCCTTTTAGAATGGGGGAGTTTGAATGCCACCAAAATTCAAGCGCACTATCGTGGCCACGCCATTAGAAAATTGCGGTTATTTGATACCGTTACGCCTAACAATGATGAGTTGGAAATCGTAAGTAGCAACACGCACGAAACACGGGATCAGCAGCAGCACTCTCTACCGCTGTAGGATTTTCGAGTATAACTGGCGTTATAAGAGGATTGGCTCAAACGGCTCACTCTGTTAATTTGAACAAGTTCGCATATCAATACCTTAAATTAAATGGATACCCTTTTAGACCATCAATTCCAATATCCGAAATTGATTCAAGCATTACAGTAGAGATTTAGGGGCTGAAAAAGAACGACAGCCCAAATCTTCTGCAAAACGCAGCATATAACCATCTGGATCTAAAACAATAAATTGGCGATTGCCTACTTCGCTATCATTCACTCGGTACCATTTTTCTTCAAGCGGTAAAAAAATGGTAGCGCCTGATTGTTGTACCCTCTTATATAATGCGTCAATTTGAGTAATTCGCATTTCCAAATTCATTCCCCGGCCAAAAGGTTTTTCTAGTACGGCTGATAGCCATATTCGTTTTGCTCCATCCGTCAAATTTTTGTTTATTTCATCCAACATAATCCGTGAGCCTTGACGTTCAAGCATGGCAAATCCCTCTTCCTTGCGCTGATATTGGATTTCAAAACCAAGCACCTCTGTATAAAAAACCAGACTAGCTTCAATACTAGAACAATATAGCTCAGGCGTAAGAGATGTCATCAAGCGTTTTTTAGTCATATACGCTATAAACTCCTTTCTTTTTTCAATGAATGAAACGTGTTAGCATCAAAACTAGTGAACAACAAACCCATGACCAAACCAGCAAATTGCGCAGTGGTGTTCGGGTTCTATCCACCAAAATTATCACTTCTCGGGCTTACATCGCATGACATTCAATTTTAAACCACTCGCCATCGAAGATTTAAATCTCCTACATCAATGGTTCCAAGATCCTGTCATTCATCATTTGTATGGTAGAAATCAAACTTGGTCGACAATCGCTATCGAGCATAAATATAAACCCAGAATCATGAGTCAAGAATTTATTCCAAGCTTTATCATCATCCATAATCAGCTTCCTATCGGTTTTATTCAGTACTATTGTTTAAGTGAGTATCTCCCAGAAGGCATCAAAGACCAAAGCAACCCACTATTTGCTCAATACTCAGCAGAACAAATTGCAGGCATCGATTTATTTATCGCTCATCATACCAAACGTAGCAAAGGACTTGGTACACAAATTATTCAACAATTTATCGAAACATTTCTGACAAACTACGCTTGTATCGTTGTTGATCCCGAAAAAAGCAATCACCAAGCTATTCGCTGTTATGAAAAATGTGGTTTTATAGAAACAGAGTTCAGTACCGATACAAAGCATTGCGTCCTAATGAGGGATTTATCACAATGAATGCTACTTGGTATACAAAAACTGATGCTGCCTTAATACTGCAAATTTATGTACAGCCTGGAGCAAGGCATAATGAAATTGTGGGACTGTACAATGACTCATTAAAAATCAAAATCACAACACCCGCCATTGACGGACGAGCTAATGAGGCTCTTTTAAAATATATTGCTAAATTATTTGATGTGGCAAGTAGAAATATTATACTAAAACGCGGTGATACATCTCGATATAAGACCATTGAAGTTCATCATAGTCGAGTTAACCCCGATGATTTACTCATGCTCCGAGATCGATCTTGATTGAGGGGTGGCCTTAGGAGGGCTCCTAGCGCGCGCAGCTTGCGAGCACGCTGGGATACCGGAGCGACAAACCACGAAACACGGACATCGAACAACGCTACGTTTAAAAAGAAGTTGAAACGGTGACATAGTCGTCTCAGGCACATACTAACCTCAATTTGTTAAAAATGAGGGGCGCAGTCAGACCTGAGCTAGCGCAGCTCAACCGATACCATAAAGAGTGCCAACACCTGATAAATTAACAGGCGGTTGCGTCGTACTAAGAGCCCAAGTCACCCCCCCATCTGTTGAGGTGTAACTTAGTGGTACGCTATCCCCATCATTCCCTACTGCAGCACAAATAGAACCAGTACTGGAACATGAGACGCCACTAAGTGAGCCAGAACCTGATCCATTTACAGGCGGTTGTGTCGTACTAGGAGCCCAAGTAACGCCACCATCTGTTGAGGTGTAACTCAGCGGTGCGCTATTACCATCACTACCTACTACAGCACAAATAGAACCATTGCTAGAACATGAAACGCTAGTAAGATAGCCCGCGCCAGTTCCATTGACAAGCGGTTGGGTCGTACTAGGAATCCAATTACCACCTCCATCTGTTGATGTGTAACTTAAGGGTACGTTAGCACCATCATATCCCACAGCAACACAAATAGAACCGTTGCTAGAGCATGAAACCCCTTTGAGATGCCCCCAATTGGAGAGATTAACAGGCGGTTGCGTCACACTCGCAATCCAAACAACCCCTCCATCTGTTGATGTGTAACTAAGTGGTGCGTCAGAACCATCATATCCTACGGCAACACAAATGGAACCATTGCTAGAGCATGCGACCCCAGCGAGATAACCTTTACCTGAAGCATTAACAGGCGGTTGCGTCACACTCGCGATCCAATCAACCCCTCCATTTGTTGATGTGTAACTAAGTGGTGCGTTACTACCATCAAATCCTACGGTAGCACAAATAAAACCCATGCTAGAACATGCAACACCATAGAGATAGCCAGAACCTGATCCATTTACTGGCGCTTGCGTCGTACTAGAAACCCAAGTAACCCCACTATCTGTTGAGGTATAACTCAGTGGTGCATTACCATCATTACCCACTGCTGCACAAATAGAACCATCGCTAGAGCATGAAACGCTATAAAGCGTGCCAGAGCCTGATGGTTGTGTCGTACTTGCAGCCCAATTAGTGCCTCCATCTGTTGAGGTGTAACTCAGTGGTGCGTTACTACCGTCATATCCTACTGCCACCCTAAACACTTGGCTGGCGCTAAAAATCACTGAACAATCACTGGTTACAGACCCTGTTGTATAAATTATCCCCGACCAAGAACCTGCAGAACAGGAACCGCCTACGATATTAGATAGCATATAGGCCGTATTCGGAGTCACCGTAAACGATTGGGTCCCACCATAATAAACGCTTTGAGGTGTACTGGGATCAATCGCTTCATGTCCGTCTCCACCTGGCGTAACAATCAATTTGGTGATTGGCGTGATCCTTCCAGAAATCGATTGAATCTCACTGATATCACCTAAAGGGACATAACCAAAATTTGTAGGCGTACCTGGAGAATAAGTATATCCAGTTGTATTAACTCGTATACCAGCGTGATGATAAATATGGTTAGGTATGGTTGTATGTATCGTAAGTACTGTATTTTGTGTCGTATAATTTTGACAGCTCAGCGGGTAATGTCCATTGATGTCCAAACACAATGTAAAACTCACAGTTTGTGCCAATGAAACACCCGTTTTGGTGACATCAAACAAATTCGTACTTTCTGCAAATGCCATCATCTGGAAAAATAACATTAGCCATAACCCAAAAATTCGCCTTATCATTGTTTACAAGTCCTTTGTAATACAGTTTTTTGAACGCAGTAACGAAATTGTCTCCGCGTCAACACCATGTATGCAACAACGCCAGACAACCCGCGAGACGTAGATTTTTTGGGGATGAATTGTCAACACACCCTAATTAATTTTGATTGAGTCCGTATACTGCTGTAAAGTTTTGTAATTGAGTGTTTGCCTATAAATCATCCATTTATCTGTTAGGCTTTCTATTCGATGATGAAAGGCTCTTGCAAGAGCCATCCACTTTATCCAAACTATTGG
>CAISKC010000165.1 GCA_903885895.1 uncultured Legionella sp. | reverse complement strand
TTACAGGAAGTTGATTTTTTAATCAAAAGTCGCAATCCACAAGAAGAGGCCGTACGTCAGGAGTTAAGGGATACGCTAGACCAAGCATTAGAAGATGTAAACTGTGCGATAGCAATAACCCCAGTTAGTACAAAAGGGGTAGCCAACCAAAAAATGGCAACCGTCTATCGAAGTGATAAGTTTCAAGTGCAAAGCACTCAAGGGGTCTTCCCAACCGATATCACCTCTCAATTTCGTCAAAATCGTGGGTTTGAAGTGTTGTTACAAGAAATAGAGCGTGATCGGCAAGGAAGAATCATTCCTAAAAGAAAGGGTAAGACGATTGTCGCAACCAATCTCCATTTAGCATACGGTCAGGATTATGGCGACGTTATTTATGATTATCAACTTGCGCAGTGTCGGAAAGGAAGGTTGTGTATCCTAGGGGGCGATACCAATAATATTCAAAATGAAAATTTGAAAACAGCGCTGGGAGATTGGCATCATGCAACTAATTTTTCATACGATAAATCAACACAACAGTTAACAACGCAGCATGCCCCTTGGCAGCAAAAAGCGTATGATCGTTTATTTGCAGGACCTTCCTCAGCAACGAATTATGTTCAAGTTGATCGCACCGACAGAAACCAAGAAGTGTCTGTCGACACAAATGGGGTACACTTTTTACCTTTTTTCTCTGAAGGAAGACTCTCTCGTTCAAGAGCTGGCGAACCTTGGCGACGAGGAAGAGATATCTTAAATGAATTGGTGAGTACTTATCGCGCAAACCCGAGCCCTGCGATCATAGACGAAATTCGTGCTTGTATGCGATGGAAAGATTTACAGCAAGATTTGTTACCACAGGATATTCGGTCAGCGATTTTCCCCCAACAGGGCGTACCTGCTTCAACAGCCCCTAGCAGGCCTTCAGCGCCAGCCACTGCCGTTCGTCGATCTTCTATTCCTTATTTAATAGTCAATGGGATGAAAATCGCACCGTTCAAATCTCCGGACATTGAACCTTATGGTGCTTTTGCAAACACAACGAAGGGTCATCAATATTCCGTTGAGCAGACAGTTGATTTCAATGGTCGTTCATATACCTATACATGGCCATCTTCTGAGCATGCGTATCACGCTCAAAAAATTATTTATTTGATAAAAAACAACCGTAACTTAACACCTAATCAACAGCAGGGTTTGATTGATAAATTAAGAACCATAGAACGCGACACGGCTCCTGGACAAGAGTACTCGCCGAATCGTTACCGAGATTTGGTGACGCAAAACATTATTCCAAGCTTGTTTCCTGGAATGACGCCAAATGATTTAAATAAGCACTGTGGTATCCAGCATAGGGAATCATTTATGCAAACAGTGATTCAATTAAAGCTTGAACAACACGCTAACTTAAAACAATTAGCGATGGCGTGTGCCGCGGAAGGTGTCATCCCTGTAGAGCTTAGCCGACGGGATGATTTTTGGGCTTCTGGCGCAGGTGGTATGGGCACCAACATGCTAGGTCTTATTATCTATCAAGAAGGTAGGCGATTATTAGCTGCACAGGGTCAGCAAGCAAATGATCAATCCTATACGCCATCCGCTTCTTTAGCGCACGATGCATTCGTTGCCAAATTAAACCCAGCAACGTGGCGTAGTACAGTACCGAGTGTGTCACAAAATCCAATTAACCCAACCCTAAAAGCCAACTCGCATGCTGTCGGCCAGTCAAAATTCGCTCCTGAACAAACAAAATTTAACGCCTTGTTGAACGAGCTGCAGAGTCTTGTAGATGAATGGAGCCTGTCACCTCATGGTGATTTTGAAAAGTCCGCGCAACAGATTTCAAATATGAAAAGTCAATTTGAGCGGGCAGGCAATCGATTTTTTGGCCATGCGCATATTCAGAAGCCCAAGAAGCTACAGGAGCTAGGTAAAGTATTTAAACAAGAAAGTGAAGCAATATGTCGTCATGCGGAAAAGACATTTGCACCTGATATTTGGCGAGATTCTATTAAACCTTTTTTAAAAGGGGTTTTGGGCGTCCTTGTTGGAATATTTGCTGTGGTTTTTTATTGGGTAAGACCGAGTGTGTGGAATAGTTATGTCGATACTTTTTTCAAACCAGAATCCGCTACTGTGATAAATCAGCAATGGAAAAGTCGAATTTTTGAACAAAAATTCAAAGAGATCACCCGGGATATTGAAAAAAAAATAGCCTCCCCTAAACCGCGCAGAGGCTAGACGGGGTTATTTGCAGGAAGGTACGGAATTTCCCAGGACACCCCTACAACCCTTTGCCAGTGTAGGCTGCAGCCAATAAATCAATTATTTCTATAAAAATCTTATGGGGCCAAATTTTAGAACAATAAACA
>CAISKC010000164.1 GCA_903885895.1 uncultured Legionella sp. | reverse complement strand
GAAATATACTGCCTGCGTAGTATTGTTTTTTTTTATAAACTGCTCGGTCATTTTCATCCTTAAATAACTGCGATTACAATATAAAATAACTTCTGATATAATCGCATATTGCTTGTGTTTTTTCTAGCGCTGTATACTACACTTCTTCACACGCAGCACTTTTGCAGTTTCCCCATCAAATATTGACCATAATTTGAATGTTTTAAAAATATGGCTCGTTGATAACATGCTTCATTAGAAATCCAGCCAAACTTCAGTGCGATCTCTTCTAAGCAAGCAATTTTTAATCCTTGTTTTTGTTCTAAGGTGCGAATACATTGACTAGCTTCCAGTAAAGAATCATGTGTGCCAGTATCCATCCAATAAAAACTATTGCCTAACAATTCTATTTGAAGTTGCTTGCTTTGCAAATAGATATTATTGATATCGGTTATTTCATACTCGCCTCTTTTAGAAGGCTTGATGCTTTTAGCAATATCAACAACATTTTCATCATAAAAATACAACCCCGTAACAGCATAATTAGACTTGGGAACCAATGGCTTTTCTTCGATATGAACAGGTTTTTTTTGATCATCTAATTCAACTACACCAAACTGAGTCGGGTTAGAAACATGATACCCAAAGATGGTTGCTCCTGAGCAATACGAATTAGCTTGTTCTAAATTTATAGAAAAATTTGGCCCATAAAATACATTATCACCCAAGATCAAACATGTAGGGTGGCCTTGAATAAATGACTCCCCCAAAACAAATGCTTGCGCCAATCCATTAGGAACAGGTTGTTCCATATAACTCAGTCTTAGACCAAATTGATGCCCATCTCCCAACAAACGTTGGTAATTAGGCAAATCATCTGGTGTGGATATGATAAGAATATCTCTGATTTTAGCCAACATTAATGTAGCTAAAGGATAATAAATCATGGGCTTATCGTAAACAGGAAGGAGATGTTTTGATAAACTGAACGTAAGAGGGTATAAACGCGTGCCTCGACCTCCCGCTAAAATTATACCTTTTCGAGCTCTCATATAACTATCCTCTATTTTTCAAAACATAGCCTTGTTTAATTGAACGTGCTGAACAGCAATCCTATTATGCACATACCAACTCACTGTTTTTCGAATACCACTCTCAAATGTTTCCTGTGGCGACCAATTTAAAGCCTGTTTTATTTTTGTTGCATCAATCGCATAGTGCTGATCATGTCCTGGTCTATCTTGCACAAAGGTAATTAGATCAGAATACCGTGAAATTCCAATTTTCCGAGCTGGAACAACCATTTCTAGAGCTGAGCAAACCTGATAGATAACTTCTAAATTTTGCTTTTGCTCATGACCACCAATATTGTATGTTTCACTAATTTTCCCTTGAGTAAGCACTAAATATAAGGCACGGACGTGATCATCCACATGTAACCAATCTCGAATTTGCTTACCATTGCCATAAACAGGTAATGGTTTTGCTGCTAGTGCATTATAAATAATGGTTGGGATTAGCTTTTCTGGATATTGGTACGGCCCATAATTATTAGAGCAATTCGTTATTACAACGGGTAAACCGTGAGTCCTACCCCAAGCTCGAACAAGATGATCTGAACAAGCCTTACTAGCTGAATAGGGCGAACTAGGAGCGTATGCTGTTGTTTCCGTAAATAATTCATCAGCATCGCCTAGATCACCATAAACCTCGTCAGTTGAAATATGATGGAATCGAAATAGATTTTTTTTAGATGTCGGTAAACTCTGCCAATAGGCTAATGTCGTTTCAAGCAACGTGTAGGTACCCATAATATTAGTATGCATAAATACTTCAGCGCTGTTTATAGAACGATCCACATGACTTTCTGCAGCCAAATGCATAATAGCATCTGGTTGAAATGCTGCTATAACGCTCTGCATAGCACTGAAGGAACAAATATCAACTTGTTTAAAATGATATCGATGATTATTTACAATGGAAGTGAGCGCAGAGAGATCACCAGCATAGGTTAATTTATCTACATTCATCACATGAGCCGTTGTATTATTAATCAAAAAGCGTATGAGTGCAGAACCAATGAATCCTGCGCCACCCGTTACAAGAATTTTCATACCGCTCTTTTTTATGTATAGAGTCAATTTACTCTATACAAGAGAAAAATAGTTTGCAAGATTTTTTAAAATTTCTTTTAACGAACTACAATGTACAGAGAATAGTCGTAACCGTTCTGACCCACACCTAAATTTAAAAAAAAGAAAATGGGTATCGTTAAACAATTGAATCCAAAGCTATTTTGTTTCCGTGTCTATAATTTAACATTGTTCTGTGTGTTCATTTAAGAACGAAATGAACACATACCAGAATCATGTTCATCACAAACGCTCAACTTGGTAATATATCGATTGAAGTACTGTATTTAATTGTTCAATGGCGGCGCACATTATTGAGCCCTTATGTTTATAGGAATGGAGCATACCGTAAAAATAATGGCACCTCAATTTGTAAAATCATATGTGAAATCAAATAAAAACGGACTCACTGATTTTCATCCCACCATCAAAGCCGGAAAAATCGAAAAGACGACCATGAATCCATCGGCATTATTCGGCATCTAAGTTTAACTGAAGGCTATGTCAAAAAAGAATACCTGAAATTAGACGACAAAAACCATGCTTTTGAGTATGCTATTTTGAAAGAACCCTTCTCGTAGAAAATTATCGTGCCGGAATTCGGTTAACCGCGAATGATATACACAGCAGCCATTGTGAATAGTGGACAGATTTTGTTGTGATCTATAACACCAATAAAGATGAATTGATTCAAACAATTGATCAACAAGTTTTTCAAGCAGGGTTTGATAGCATTGCCGAGTATGGTACCGAACTGTGAAGCACAATTTTTATTTTTTATTGATGGAGCCTTACTGATGCCTCAAGCCCTATTAAAATACTTTAATCAATATCCTCAAACCGATGCCCCCTTCATGCATAAGCAATTCTCTGAATGGGAAGAAACGCGCCCCCTCGCTGGATTACGTGTTGTCCATCATGTCCCAGTTGTGACAAATACTTTATTAAAAATCGCTTGTTTGATCGCTGCGGGAGCAGAGGTTACGGTGACGAATCCCAGTTCTTTTTGTGCAGCACAGCCGGCAGCGGTTGAAGCTTTGCAAACCGCTGGTATTCGATATGTTCCCGAACTTCAAACCATAGCTACTGAAAAATTTGACCTGTATTTTGACTGCGGTGCACAGCTGTATCAAGCTCTAGGTTTACCCAAAATTGGCGCTATCGAATTAACTGGATCTGGCGATTATTATTATCGTCAACATCCACCCGGTTTTCCTGTGCTCAGTATCGACCCAACTTTTACCAAGCAACTTGAAACGGTATTTGGATGTGCGGAAAGCAGTCATGCTGCCATCTCACAACTTACCGGCATCAATCCTGCAACCAAATCTTGGGTTATTTTTGGTTTCGGAAAAATAGGTAGAGGATTAGCTTTTTTCTGTGTGCAACATAACGTGCCCGTAGTAGTCGTGGAGATTTCTGCACATCAACGCACGCTTGCAAAAGAGTTAGGTATTGAAACAGTCGACCCGCAGAATTTACAAGCTTTGCAAACAGCACTACAGCAAGCAGACATCGTTGTGACCGCGACAGGGAAAGCAGCTATTATGAATGCCTACCCTCATGCATGGTTCAAGGATAAAATTTTAGCAAATTTGGGGGTTTATGATGAATTTGGGCCCCAGTTTTCTCAGGAAGAAGTCTTAAATCAGAAAAAACCCGTCAATTTTGTTTTGAATGACCCCACACCTATCCGATATATTGATCCGGAATTTTATTTACATAACATTGCTGCCTTGTCTCTTATCGAGACCCAATACACAAATGGGGTACATGACATCCCTCGTGAATTAGATAAAGAATTGATTGACGAATGGTGCCAGTATCATCAATTTTCTGTTGATGTTATTTATAATTGGTTTAAGTAATTAACGGAGTAGATTTGGAACAGTTATCTTGATTTTATATCCTTAACTTGTACAATGACCCTCCACTGTGATCATTGAGATAGTAGGCAATGACTGTTCGTACTCCGTCCTTCTTTTTTTTCCTATATTTTTTATTTTTAGCTTGTCTATTTTATGGCGGTAGGCTTTGCCCTGATTCCTACTATTATCTAAACTGGAGTCAACACCTGCAGCTATCTTATTTTGATGGGCCACCTCTGATCGCTTATGTTTTTCGTCTTTATACAGCATTATTTGGAGTCCGCGAATTTTCTTTATTTTTATTTGGTTTAAGCACGTTGGCCATCACTACTATGCTAATTTGGCGGACAGCATTCCTTCTTTTTGATAGAGTCACTGCAAATTATGCCTCAATGCTTTGGTTATTAACACCAGGGGTATTACGTTTTCTTATCTTACAAGTAACGTACAATACCGTGATGATTCTTTTTTGGAGCTTAAGTTTTTATTGTTTTATTAATTTAATCACTCAGAAAAGAACGCGAGATTATTATTACTGTGGTATGAGCATAGGGCTGCTATTACTCTCACACTATGTAGGCGCACTCCTGGTCGTGAGTCTATTGCTGACAAGCCTTTACTATCGACCCTATCGATTTATTTTTAATAGCATGCATTTTTATTTAGGGACAAGCATTGCTTGTTTGCTTTTCTCACCTGTATTGATCTGGAATTATCAACATCATTGGGCTTCTTTTGCGTATCAATTAGGACATGGCTTTCATAAAACCGCTTCAACGCAACATGTTACTCAAATCACATCTTATCTATTCAATCATATCATCAGTTACAATCTGTATTTTATCGCTTTGTGGGTCATGATATGGAAAAAAAGACAGAGCATTTTAAAATCACCCATTTATGGTGTTTTATTGTTTCCAACTATTTTTGTATTTGTTTTTTTTCTTATCAGCGCTTATTTTAGCCCTACGCAAAGAAACTGGAGTGCGCCCTTTTTTTATACGGGAGCCATATTGATAGCCAATTATTTAGCACCTTTACATGATAGAGTTTTTAAACCTTATCTGAAAAAAAAGTATTTTTATCCCATAATAGTGGCCGGACTTGGAGTTTTGATAAGCGGCTTACCCAAAACACTCATCACCCATCAAGGACCATGGGGCGCTGTTTCCGCAACACAGGATATGTTACATAAAATTCCACCCCAGCTATATCAAGACAAACCCATTTTTGTCTCAAATCTTGATTTGGGTGCAGCAGCAGCTTATTTTTTACTACCTCATCCCATTATTTACGCTACGAATCTTGATGCGGGGCATCAATACTATTATTGGTGGCAATCCTCTTTGAAACAAGCCGACTCCAATACGACAAAAGACTTTATTTATTTATCTTATGTTCCTTTAGAGGATACAACGATCTTATTCAAAACTTGCAATTTGAAAAAAACATATAGCTCTCAGCCCAATCATCTATGGAGCACTGATTTTATGTTATATCTGTATGTATATGACTGCCCGCAGAATGCATTAGTTTACACAGCGTAATCTAATGCGAAAATGATTTGCTCAAAAACCCATAAGATGGGAATGGAGATGTACTGCTATCACACACTAGAGTCTGTTGACAATTCAAATACTTACGTCCCGCGGCGTGTCCGCAAGATCCAGCTCGATCTTTATCAGTGCAATAAGTCTTTTCATTATTCAAAATCGCTGGATCCCGCGGACACACCGCGGGACGTAGGGCTTCCGGAGATAAATTGTCAACAGACCCTAACATTGTTAAAAAAACAGAGTTTTTCTAATCGAACCAATAAAACATGCGTCATTTTCCTATGCTTTATCCTAAAATTCAAAGTCATGCTTTATATTTTTTGCTATAATTTAAAGTATGACTTTAAATTATAGGTTATTTCAATGTTCATTAATCGAATTCTTAATTTAAAACAGCTGATGGATAAAAAATCCCATTTTTTATTTGGGCCTCGAGCCACTGGAAAATCCTCACTGATTAAGAATGATTTAGGCGACCAAGCTCTAATCATTGACTTGCTACATTCAGAAACATACATGAGACTCATGGGGAATCCAAGTCAAATTGAGTCAATGATAGCCCTTAACGAAAAACCGTTTGTAGTTATTGATGAAATACAACGTGTCCCTGAACTATTAAATGAGGTGCATCGACTGATTGAGAAGAATCAAACCCGATTTTTATTAACAGCTAGTAGCGCTCGCAAATTAAAACGCCAAGGAGTAAATTTATTGGCCGGCCGGGCACGTCAGGCAGAATTATTCCCATTATCTTATCATGAGTTTACAAATTTTGACTTACCTCACTACCTACAATATGGCGGGTTACCCATGGTGGTATTAAGTGACGAGCCCGAAGAAGATTTAGATGCTTATGTGCATACTTATTTAGAAGAAGAAATTAAAGCAGAAGCCTTAGTAAAAAACTTACCCGCATTCAGCCGCTTTTTACAATTATCTGCATTAACAAGCGGTTCCACATTGAATTTTACGTCCATTGCAAATGATGCAGGCGTAAGTAGCATGACTTTGCGAGAGTATTATCAAATTTTAGAAGATAGCTTTTTAGGATTTTCTGTCCTGCCATGGCAACATTCCATCAAAAGGAAAGCAGTAGCCACCGCGCGTTTTTATTACTTTGATACCGGAGTAAAAAACAGGCTTGCTGGCATATATGCTATTCCTGATCAAACGGATTTATTTGGACAAGCATTTGAACACTTTATTGCTATGGAGCTTCGTGCTTATATCAGTTACTTTAGAAAAAAACTACCTCTCTGTTTTTGGCGAACATCCGAGGGGCATGAAGTCGACTTTATTATTGGCGATCGGGTGGCAATCGAAGTAAAAGCCGCAAAAAAAATATCATCCAAACAGTTAAAAGGTCTGCGCTATTTAATGCAGGAAAACAAAATAGAAAAATATTATATGGTCAGTCAGGATCCCATTGCACTCAAAGAAGAAGGGATATACATTCTTCCCTGGGAAAATTTTCTCAAACGGCTTTGGGATGGGGACATCATTTGATTTGTAACCGATGTCTCAGGAATAAACCTGCAAAATATGGCTCCCCGGGACGGACTTGAACCGCCGACATAATGATTAACAGTCATTCGCTCTACCGACTGAGCTACCGGGGAATAAAGGCGGATTTTAAATCTATTATAAGTTCTGGTCAAGTTTTCTTATAAAAAAATCTCTTTAAGAACCTTTGGCAAACCTCTCTAAACGATCCAGCGCATCGCGTAGTGTTTCCATGCTAACCGCAAACGATAAGCGAATGCAACCCTCAATACCAAAAGCTGACCCTGGTACCACTGCTAACCCTTCGTCCGTTAATAAACGCTCAGAAAATTCTAGATCATTGGCAAAACCGCGTTTTTCTATAATGGTTTGAACACTGGGGAAGATATAAAAAGTTCCATCCGCTGGAATCACTTCGACACCAGACATAGCTCGGAGGCGACTGACAACGTAGGTATGACGCTCTTGGAACGCTTGCACCATCGTATTGATACTCTCCAATCCGCCATTTAACGCTGCAACCGACGCCTTTTGCGCAATAGAGCAAGGATTTGACGTAGATTGTGACTGGATGGTCTTCATCGCTTTGATCAACGCACTGGGGCCTGCAGCATAACCAATCCGAAAACCAGTCATCGCATAAGCTTTCGACACACCATTGAGCACAATGGTTCTATCATAAAGTTCGGGACACGCATTAAGAATATTCACAAACGGTTTATTCCACAAAATATGTTCGTACATGTCGTCCGTCGCAACCAAAACTTGTGGATGTCGCAACAAAACGTCTCCCAACGCTTTCAATTCTTCTAAAGAATAAGCCACCCCAGAAGGATTAGCTGGACTATTGAAAATGACTAATTTGGTACGCGAGGTGATGGCTTTGGCTAATGCTTCTGGTGTGATTTTATAATGAGTTTGCGGCGTGGAAGCAATAAAAACGGGCACACCTTCTGCTAGCAGGACCATATCAGGATAAGAAACCCAGTACGGCGCCGGAATAATCACTTCATCGCCTTTGTTCAATAAAGCTTGGCATAAATTATAACAACTTTGTTTGCCGCCTACTGATACTAAAATTTGCGCGGGGCTGTATTCCAAATGATTGTCACGTTTGAATTTAGCTTGAATCGCTGCTTTTAATTCCGGCGTACCATCCACTGCAGTGTATTTTGTAAAGCCTGCTCGTAATGCCGCAATCGCTGCTTCTTTGATATATTCTGGGGTATCAAAATCGGGTTCGCCCACCCCTAGATTGATCACATCTTTCCCAGCAGCACGCATTTGTGAAGCTTTTTCTGCCACCACCAAAGTAGGGGAAGCTTTGACTTGTTGAACACGATGGGAGCACATAAAGCTCATAATACCACTCCAAGAAATTTAGGCATTTGTAACGACCCAATATTATATCAGTAATTATTTTTATTAGCCATGTGGGACATCATTTGTATTTAGTGTCGTACTGGTTTAACAAAACCAACTATTCTCATGGTTGATCTACCCTCATCCCTGATGTATCCCCTCATAATTTTTT
>CAISKC010000163.1 GCA_903885895.1 uncultured Legionella sp. | reverse complement strand
GTGCCAAAGATTTCAAGGATGCTATCAGAGAGTTTTTTTCCATTATCTTGCCCAATATTGGAGGTGCTCTGGATGGGCGAATTAATGACAATTTTCAGCTATTGAAAACATAGCATTTTGAAAGATCATGGGTATATACGGTTATTAGCATTGATTGTTTTACTGGGCGTACGATGGATACCAAACGTAGGCTGTATCGTCGTCTAGCAGAGAACCTTGAAATATGTGGTATACCGCAAGACCACATAAAAATTATTTTAAGAGAAACTGGTCGAGAAAATTGGGGTATTTTGGGTGGGCAAGCAGGCTGTGATGCAGATGTGGGCTACAAAGTCGAAGTTTAATGGAAATAGGAGAATGCGTCCCCCGTAAAAGGTATATCAAATTATGATAAGCAAGGAAAAATGGGAGAAATTGATGGCAAGGATGGTGCAGCTTTGCATTACGGACGCCGATCTGCTTGAAAAATTTATCCTGGGCAGTGGCAAGGGTGGACAAAAGTTGCATAAAACGGCTTCAACCGTTTATCTGAAACATTTGCCATCTGGTTTGGAGGTAAAATGTCAGTATTCCAGAAGTCGTGATGATAACCGGTATTTTGCAAGAGAGCGGCTTTGTGAAAAACTGCACTCGATAATCAGTGATGAAAAAACAAAAGAACAGCAACGGATTGAAAAGTTAAAACGTCAAAAGAAGCGGCGCTCAAGACGAGCAAAGCAAAAAATACTGGATAGCTTGGTATAAATTAGGTTGAAAACTTACTGACAATTTAAGCCTCATAAAAAGTGGAAGCCATGACAATATCGCGTATACAAATTTCTTGTGGCTGTTCGTAAATCCAGCGAACGGTATTGGCGACGCTTTCTATACTCATAATCTGATTCTCAGGCACATTTTTGGTGACCATAGCGGTTTGTACTTTTGCCGGTGCAACATTACAAATTCGTATGCCATATTGTGCGTTGGCCATCCTAAGTGATTCACTTAAACTTTTGACGGCGGCCTTTGTGGCGGCATACACGGGGACCAAAGGTCTGGCTTTGCGATCAGCTAAAGAGCTGATGTTAATAATGCTGCCTTTTTTTCTCGCGCGCATCCCCGGTAACACGACATCGATCCCATTGATAACACCAATAAGATTGGTTTGAACGGTGCGTTCATGCGAGTCATGTGTTTGCTCAGAAAAATCACCAAACTGCGCATACCCTGCATTATTAATTAAGCAATCAACCGGTCCATATGTTTGCTCTGCGGTGTGGATAGCTTGTTTTAAAGCATCATAATCCGTAATGTCGGCCGCCAGGCATAACGTATTTGGCAACTCGAGTGCCTGCAGTGCTTTGAGATTTCTTGAGATAAGGCCTAAGGGGTACCCAGCAGCAGAGAACAGATTTGCGAGGGTTGCGCCAATACCGGCACTCGCGCCTGTAATGATAATAAGAGGTTTAGGCATGATTTTCTCGTGTGATAACCAAGTTCTATATTTTACATGAGCTGCCTTTATTTTTCTGTTTTATTTTCATTCTGATCTGAGTATGATGAATGTATGGGTGCCCTATCCCCCGTTCACAGTAAGGACGTGAGCAACGATGAAATTGTTAGTGCTTTCTTTTGATTATTATCCTGACTCAGGCGTTGGTTCGTTTCGCATGACTGCGCTCATGGAACAATTGCTGAAAATGCAGCGGGATGACATAAAAATTGATTTGATTACCACGATGCATACTCATAAAAATCATTTTCAATCTGATGTTTGCGAACTTGAGCATTATGGTCAATTGTGTATTCGACGTATTCCTATTCCCAAACATCATCCTGGACTTTTGGGTCAAGGATGGGCTTTTTTCTTGTATGCGCGGCAAGTTAGAAAAATGGTTCGATATGAAAACTATAAAGTGGTCTATGCAAGCTCGTCGCGCTTGATGATGGCCAGTTTGGCTGCTTGGGTAGCACGACAGCAGCAATCGATTCTTTTTTTAGATATTCGCGCTTTATTTGTTGATAGTCTGGGGGACGTTTTACCCAAGCTGGTATCACGCCTGATCAAACCAGTGTTTGCCAAAATAGAACATTGGACCTTTGCAGCTGCGCATCATGTCAATTTGATGTCGCAAGGATTTCAACCTTATGTACAGCAGCGCTTTCCTGAAAAAAAATTAACGTATTATCCAAATGGCATCGACAACGATTTTCTTCAAGGCGGGTTTGAGTCTATCAATCAAGCCAGTGAACCATTGACGATTCTTTATGTGGGGCATATCGGTGATGGTCAAGGATTAGAGTACATTATTCCGCAATTGGCCAAGCGTTTAGAGGGATGTGCGCAAATCAAAATTATGGGTGTTGGCGAGCGGAAGTCACATTTGGAAGCAGCTATACAAGCAATGGATTGTTCGAATGTCGTATTGCTACCCATGATGCAGGGTGAGGCACTTATTCAAGCGTATGCTCAAGCAGATCTATTATTGTTACACCTGAATGATACGCATGCTTTTCGTAAAATATTACCTTCCAAATTATTTGAGTATGCGGCAACGGGCAAACCCATTTTAGCGGGCGTGGTAGGGTATGCTGCCGAGTTTATTCAAACAGAAGTGAGCAATGCATTTGTCTTTAAGCCAGGTAATGTAGAACATGCTTTAAAGACAATGGGTAAACTGGATTTCGGGGTTCACACACGGGTGGAATTTATTAAAAAATATCAACGTGACGATATTATGCAAAAGATGGCAACGGACTTAATCTCTTATTTCTAACCCATGTTAGTTCAAAGTTTATATAGTTTGCTATAATTTAAATAGATTGTTTATTTATTTTGAGCAAAATGCCAAAAACTAAGACCACAGTTAGTATCACATTTTTAGGGACTGGGAATCATCGTACAACGCATGAGACGGTATTAGTGAGCGCGCATAATCAGATTAATGAATTAGCGAAAGCACCTAATTCCAGAGTTGTAGCTTGGTTAATTGATGGCCCTGGATGTGACGGAACGCCAGAGCATCCTACACCAGGAACCTATTTTTATCAGGAAGGGAAAAAGACGCATGATCCGCAGTTGGCGAATGAGCAGATGCATAAATTTCGCAATGCTATGAAACAACTGTCAGGAGAGGGTGTTGAAAGCTCTATCATGGAAGCAACGACTTATATAGAAGAAGTGATTGCACAAAATGGAGATGTGTTACCTAAGGAATTGAATCTCCAAGGATTTAGTCGTGGCGCAGATAATTGTGTGCGTTTGGCTAATATTATTTATTTGCTCCATCCTAGCATTAAAATTAATTTATTTTTAGTTGACCCCGTGCCAGGACCTGATCGTCGTGATGATCCAGAATCTTATCATGTGCCGCCAAGCGTTCAACATGCGCAAATCACATTGATGTTAAATGAACATAAACCATTTTTTGATCCGCAACATCCGGATCGATATGTGTTTATGAACCCAAAGACGCGCGTTGCTTTTAATTATCTGCCTGGACGGCATGGTGCTGCATTAGCAACGAAAGAAGGTATGGCCGTATGTCCTCCAGAGAGCCAGATTTTAACACAAGACAGCTTGTTGAAATTTAATATCGAGCATAATGTTTTACCCAAAGATGCCAAAAGTCATTATTGGCACGGATCCCGTTCTGGTGGTGGGTTTATATCGCATAAATTAGATATTCCACAAAAGCAATTGAGCAAGAAAGAACGGTTTGTCAATCTGTGTCAAGCAATGCAATCTTATAAAATGCTAGCTCAACGTCCATTAGTCCGCGGATATCACAAACGCCGGATTTATTATGATCGAAAGCGGTATGTGATGGATTCTAAATTATTTATTAGCCAAGAGCATCGCGAATTATTCAAAGCAATATTTCCGGCGACGTTTAATTGGTTTTTTGAAAAAAATGTTATGCCTGCTGAGCGTCAGAAGCCTTATGTTAAAGAAGATGTCTTTCGTGAATGCAAACGATTAAAATCGGCCCCTTATACTGAGTTTTATCAAGATCTTTTAACGATGTTCAGCATGCCAGATGTGAATCGTTTAGAGGATATTTTGGATGAACCGCAAGGGGTTGCTCGTATAGACAAGATGACACATAATGAGCCATTGGTGACGGATGAATTGTCATATTTACAATTTTGTTTAAAATCTATTATCACTGACTATCATTATCGTGTCCCGCTTACTCGGTTTAGTTCTGGGTCATTGAGAGGGGAACAGAAAGGTAATTTTACAAAAAATTGGCAATCTAATGCCTTCGCGAAAGATATTAAAAACGCGCTTTATCAATCTATGCGACTGCCACCGCAAGAGGCAAAAAACGTATTAAAAAAAGTGATGGCTAAGATAAAGAGCCAGTCATCTCCAAGTGGATTTTTTCTACATGAAATTAGTAAAATCATCCCAGATTCTAGAAAATATATTGGGTCGGTTTTGGATACTTTAGAACGTTATCAAGCTTTGTTGCCATCACCGCAAGACGATTGGGTAGCGAAGACGGTCTATCTTGTGCAAAAACAAATGAACAATCCCTATAAGGATCATTATCAAAAACGGCAAAGTGTGCATGCATACCTTGTTGGTTTAAATACAGCATTACATCGTATCAATAAAGAGACTATAGAGGGTGAGCCGATTATTTATCAGCAGTTATTCGATAGTCTCAATCAATTGTCTCGCTCAAGTTATGCTGAGACACTGTTGCAAGATAACCTCATCGCTGATTTGGAAAGCTACATCCAATGGCGCTCTTTTTTATCTTATTTTCCATTTAGCCAAGTTTTTGGGATATATAATCCTGATAGTGTCAGCTTAGCGAATGATTTACTAAGTGATTTGTATGAGTTAAAAAATTCACCCGAAGAGTTTGATTTGACACAAACAGAATCAATTTTAAAGGGTGCAAGCTTAAAATACACGCAGCTTCATAAGAGAGAAGACAGTGATAACACGTTTACTTTCTGGAAGAAACACCTCATCTATAAGACGGATCCACTCAATAGAATTATTGAAAGTCATTTGAAAAAAGTAACCAAACTTTCTAATTTAATTTTTTCAGTTCCGAAAGGCCCAGGCAGGGATTTGGATTCAGATCATGGTAATCGGCATAGTTTTTCCGATTAAGCGCATGATCGTTCACTTCCAATAATCGTTTTATAAGGCATGTTGGCAAGTTCTCTGACTAATTTAGGTACCAAATAACCTGGTAGTTGACTTTGTAAGTCATGATAAATGTTGAGCGCGTTTTCCAAACTGAGATCAAAATGCTGTGCACCTTGTACAGGATCCAGCAGATGTAAATAATAGGGTAAGATACCACAAGCGAATAGGCGTTGGCTTAGTGTCGCTAAGATGGTGCTGTGGTCGTTGATTTCTTTTAACAACACGGACTGATTTAACAATAAACATCCCGCTTTCTGCATTTTCTCGCAAGCTTGATGCACGTCGTCGTCTAATTCGCGTGGATGATTGCAATGCACGACGACTACGATACGGAAGCGTTTTGTGGTGAGCAATGTTATGAAATCTTCTTGAATTCGTTCTGGTAATACGATGGGAACACGCGTATGGATCCGAATGGTTTGCACATGGTCAATTTTTGCCAAAGAAGAAAATAGTAGGTTTAAGAGTTGATCCGAGGCTAATAAAGGATCACCGCCACTTAAAATGACTTCATGGATACTAGGGTGTTCTTGTATATAGGTCATGGCATGTTGCCACCCAAGCTGCCCCGGATTGTTTTCAGTGTAAGGAAAGTGGCGCCGGAAACAAAAACGACAATTGATGGCACAAACCCCTGTGACGGTCAGTAGTACACGGTTGGCGTATTTATGAATGAGACCAGGGATAAGATTGGCCGCAGCTTCTTGCAGTGGATCTGTATGAAATGTGGGCGTCACCTGTAATTCTTGCTCTGCAGCCAAGACTTGAAGTAATAAGGGATCTTTGGGGTTCCCTGGTTCCATTTTGTCTACGAACCGGCGTGGGACACGTGTTTTAAAAGTTTGCTCTGCTGAGTTTGAACCTAAATCAGGTGGCAGATTGAGATGTTTGAGCAGTTCTTGGACTGAGGAAAAACCATTCGCCAGAATTTTTTGCCAATGTGGGGTAGAATCTCGCATTCACTGTACATAATTGATAAACTGTGCGGACTGTAACGAAAACCACACAAGATCGCAAGCCCGGAGTGATAAATGAATACCAATGAGTTGAAAATTGGCAAAAAAATTATGGTGGATGACGCACCTTGCAACATCTTAGAATGTGAATTTGTAAAGCCAGGTAAAGGGCAAGCATTCACACGGCTTAAAATTCGCAATTTGAAAACTGGGCGGGTGGTTGAGCGGACTTATAAAGCCAATGATACCTTTGTGGCTGCGGATGTTGTCGATGTCGAAATGCAATATTTGTATAATGATGGAGAATTATCGCATTTTATGATGCCAGATAATTTTGAACAATATGCGCTGAATGAAGCGAGTGTTGGGGATGCTGCGTTATGGTTAAAAGAACAAGATATTTGTATTGTGACTTTATGGAATAATGAACCACTTGCTATTACGCCGCCCATTTTCGTAACCTTAATGATTACGGAAACTGATCCTGGATTGAAAGGAGATACCTCCGGCGGTGGCGGTAAACCTGCTACATTAGAAACGGGCGCTGTGGTACGCGTGCCTTTGTTTGTGCAGGTGGGCGAAATTGTGAAAGTAGATACACGCACAGGGACGTATGTCTCACGTGCAAAAGAGTAACGTCTGATTCAAGATTCCTTGTTACAACGATGTTCATATTGGATCTACCCTCATCCGCTCTATCGGGCACCTTCCCTATACAGAAGGTGCCCAGAGGGCGGCTGAGGGATCCCCTCATAAATTTTTATTAAAAAATAACACAACAGAAGTGTAGGGTGGACAAAGGAGTGCAACGAC
>CAISKC010000162.1 GCA_903885895.1 uncultured Legionella sp. | reverse complement strand
TGCCATACTCAACTTGCGAGTTGGCAAGCTTGTCCGTTGTCCAAGTAATTTCCGTCGTTGTCGGAGTTAAAGAGATGCTGCTGATAAGGGCAATTTGTGGTGGGGCGGTTATTAAATTATTAGAGGTCACATTTGCCTGTGTGGTAAAAGTATAATCGGCAGCGGTAGCGGAATTGCCCAAAGCGCTTTTGGATTGAATGGTATAGTGATACAAGAAAGTGACAGGAAAGGAACTACTGACCAAATAGCAATGTCTACAGGAATGTTTCGAGCGTTAGCCATCGTAATTCATCTTGCTTTTTATGAATTATCCAAAATACCCGGAACGGTGTTAATTGATGATATTGGAGAAGGATTAGATTTTGACCGTGCAACTAATCTGATAAAACTTTTAGCGGAAAAAGCTTCAAAAAATAAAATTCAGTTATTGATGTCAACTAACGACAAATTTGTCATGAATAATATTCCTTTAGAATATTGGCAAATATTGACTCGAAAAGGTGAAACAGTAACCTCTCACAATATAAAAAATTCAGAAAAAATTTTCAAAGAGTTTGAATACACAGGCTTGAATAATTTTGACTTTTTCTCCACTGATTTCTTTAAAGAGGGCTTTACAGACGAAGATGGCGCAAAATAGCAACCCCATTAGAAAAGTTGCAATTTTCGTTGAGGGTAAAACGGAGTTAAAATTTGTTGAGAAGTTGTTGAAAGAGATATTGAGTGAAAATCAATATGCAATACAAACTCGAGAAATGCGAGGCACTAAAGACTTTATAAAAATCAATGTTCTAAATCAGGGAGTATTATCTGATTCCATAAAGTGTTTTGTATTGATAACTGACTGCGGAAGTGACTCAACAGTTAAATCTTATATACTTGAACAACGGCAGAGCTTAATAAATAATGGCTATTCAACAATAATCGGTTTAATAGATTTATACCCTAAAAATAAAACTGATTTGTTTCATTACCGCTATGGTCTAAATTTTAAAGTTCCACAACTTCCAATACCAATTAGTTTTGTGATAAGTATTATGGAAATTGAGGCGTGGTTTATTAGCGAATACAGCCATTTTGAAAAAATAGATTCGAGATTAACACCCGAATTTATTAGAAATGAATTAAGTATAGATATAACTTCTTTGGTCACTGAAGATATTCTCCATCCCGCTCAATTGCTTAACGACATTTATCAATTAGTAAGCAAAGGTTATGCAAAAAGAGCAAAGCAGATTCAAAAAACAGTTGACAATCTTGATTATGCCGAAATATATTTTTCTATGCCTTCTAAAATTGAGAGTCTGAATGAATTTGTAGAATTAATTAATACTAATATTATATCATAATTTAAGTTTTAATTCAGGTTTTCTTAATATTAATAGCGGTCTCGTGATTTAGCAGCCTAAGCCTCGCAATGGATATACTTTCATCATTATTTAATTTTATAACAGACGGAACAAAAAAGGTATCGATTCGCACTGCAACAATAGTCGCAACCATTATCATTTTACTCTTTTTGGATAATATTACTGG
>CAISKC010000161.1 GCA_903885895.1 uncultured Legionella sp. | reverse complement strand
TCATTCCAGAACATTTGAATTAAAATTCCATAAAATGCACTAATCGTTGGCATTGACCCATTGTCCTTATTCTTAAAACTCATGTGAAGTATAATGTAATAAGAAAGCCATATCAAGAATGGTTATTGAGAATCAAAAAACCCAATAAACCAGGCAATCTGATTTAACCAAATTTTCTTGCTCAAAAACGAACGTTTGTGTAATGAGTCTGGCATACATTTTTAGTATCTAAAATTTGTATCATTCAGATTTAACCTCTAGAGCCTCCAAACTTTTACGTAATTCCTCCATTTGCCGATCCCAAATCCGTTCGAAGGTCATTTGTTCAAACACACCAACAGCGATACCAGTACCATCAGACAAACGTTGTAGTAATTCTATTTTTGGTTTATTAAATAGCCTTGATTGACCATCTTCAATCGGGATACCCAATGCGCGAAAACAAAATGTCCCGTAACTTACACAATAACACTCAGCAAGTCGGTGGACATATCTTACCAACGTCTCATAAGAACGAGGCTTAGGATGCAACGGCCAACGCATTCGCATAGTGCTATAATCAACGCAGTTCTCGTTCAACCATATGTCGACGCACACTTGGGGGCCGATAATCGGCTCGCTCAATCGCATTACGGCTAATACGTTCTTCACCATGTAAGAGTGCTGTCGCGGTGGCACTATTCAATAATGCTGTCATTTCACCAATTGTGCCTTCAGATCGAGATAAAATTAGCTCAAGCAAAGGTGACGATGAAAGATTGGATGGTTCACGAAGAGGCAAAACGGTTTCGAAACTAGCCATAAGTCGTGCAAATTCCTCTCCTAATTCCCAAGGTGGTAGTAGTAAGGGATGAAACCGATTCTCAAGTTGATCATCACTGCGAATAGCAAGATATGCATCGCGTATACCTAGGCAAACAATAGGGATGCGCAACTCGTTACCAATAAACCGGAGCATATTTAATAATTCTCGTTGTCTATTGGCGGTTGCTCCCAATAAATTGTGTACTTCGTCCACAATCAATATACGTACACCAACTGTACGCATTAATTGCAACATTAATACTTCACGCACATTATAACGACCATGAAAACCAACTGGTGTATTTAATTTCATTAGTAGTGCTGTATAAAATCGGTTAACCGTAGCATCGGCTGGCATTTGCATCATTAATACCGGAATGACCTCATGTTCACCATTAGCAGAAATTTTCTGGGGATGTGATCGATAAAATTTTTCAGCAATCATGGTTTTGCCGTTATTGCTGGGTCCTACAAGAAGCAAGTTTTGCGGCCGAAGCTTTCCGGGTTCATCGGCAAACAGTTCTTCGAGCTTTGCTAACGCTTGGTTAGCGCGTGTATAACCAATCCAACGTTCCATTTTTAGACGAGCAAGACGCTCCGTGCTTGGTAATATAGCAAGTGCGCTGGCCTCAGGACTTAGATGATTAAAATCTACCATGGTTCTATGTCCTCAAATGGACGTGCTGGACCAATATTTGTCAACACGGAAGGCGTTTGACTGTTTACACTGTCATCTGATTTAGTTGAATCAGTTTTTCTTCGAGTTCGATTTCGGCGTGCTGTACGCGTTAGTGTCTCAGATTTACGTTCAATCTCGCGCATTTCGTCAATCGCGGCGAATAAACTTGCCTCATCAACGATCGTACGTCGTTGTTCACGCAGACGGTTACGTGCCAATTTGTGCTCCCATAAAGTAATGCTTGGGCGCGATAACATTCGATAAGGTACTTCGAGGTAACAGTTATTTTCTGCATCAAGTACAAAAATTCGTGACAAATCTCGCGGATCACGGCGAACCAACAAAGGAGTTGGTTGATCACGAAACTGTATCCATGGGCGTAATGAATTGCTAAAGTAAGTAATGTGATCAATCGTAATACCATCACGCTGTAAAGAGCGGCGCATCACCGGAAGAAAGTCGATCAGAAAGGTACGTGGATCTCGTGGTATTGATAGAGTTTTGTTTGCTGCAGACAGTTCTTGTAAACCATGTTCATAGCGGTGTAAAGGGGTATCGTTGTCGATCCCTTCATGTGGTCGCATGTGATAATATTTAGTAATCGCGACGGCCAGCCAACGTTCCAATTCTTCTAGAGTTAGACAAGCTGTTTTGTCGCTGTCATACTCACCGCGCATGGTAGGATTGGAGAAAGTTGTACCCGGTAAGGCATGAATCAGCTGCATCAACGTACCGATGACGCGCTCAATGATTCCACCAAAGTGCGGTGATCCCGGTGGTCGCCATTCGATGGTGATATTATGTTGCGCACAGCCTCGTTCAAATGCAGCTGAATGAAACTCTGAAGCGTTATCAACGCCAAGACGGCGTGGCTTGCCTGCTATCGGCCAGTTTGCCTCAATATCTCGTTCTTGTAACCAAGATGTTTTATTCGTTGCAACCATGGTTAGACAAAGGCCCACACTTGTTGCTGATGGGGCTTCAAGCGATAAATGAAATCCAGCAATACAGCGACTGAAGACATCAATAGCCACGGTAATCCATGGACGGCCTATTGGTAATCGATCAATTGGATCTACAATGATGAGATCCACTGGCGTATGATCTATTTGTAGCCAGTCAAGTGGTGTATCGGCGATGGGCGTAACACCATAAATTGGCTTGGTTTCAGGGTGTTGTTCTCCTCGGTGACGTCGTTCAGCTAGAGATAAAGTTTTTAGACGGCGCCGAATAGTGCTATCAGATGGTGGTTTTAATCCATCTTTTAAAGACTGATTACGGATTGCACGGATGAGATCTGATGCAGACCGTTTCTGAGGCGTAATAAAAACTTCGGCTATCAAGCGATGAAGCAGTGCTTCACGTGGTTCAGCGAGTCGCTGTTTACCACGCCCACCATTAGAACCTCCGGGTAATAAAGCAGTGAGCTCACCACCTAATTCGCGTAACCGCCGGATCAGTCGATATATCTGTCGTTCAGATAACCCCAGTTCAACGGCGGCTTCCCGCGCTTTTTCGCGCGGGCAACGCTCGAATACAATCAATGGACGCACGACTAATGCACGGCGATTCGCTTCGTTCCATTCATGCTCCGCGATTTGCGAAAGATCTGCCATAACCCCTCTCTTTTTTGCGACGTGCTGACATTAGTTTAGACAATTTGCAACGTAATGACATCGGGTTTGAATGCTGCTGACATTGACTATGACATTTTAATGTTTGGCGATCAAGAGAATACAAGGGGTTTGATCATCACTGCTGACATCGACTTAGAAAAGTGACAACCTCTGAGTTTATTAAAAAACGGTCGTTTATTGATAAACAAATCAACCCTAGAAATCTATAGTAAATTTTACTATAATAATAATGATCACATGAGATATTTGAATGAAAATAATAAAAACAAAGAAATTCTCTAAATGGGCGGAAAGAAGCAAAACTGATGATGACGCTCTTGTTGAAGCAGCAAAGGAAATTAGAACAAATATTTATGAAGCCAATTATGGTGGCGGTGTTGTTAAAAAACGCATCGCCAACAGAGGAAGAGGTAAAAGCAGTAGTGCTCGAACCATAGTTGCTTTTAAAAAAGGCAACCATTGCTATTTTGTGTATGGGTTTGAAAAAAATGAAAAGGACAATATTACTTTAAATGAAGAGAAGGCTTTAAAATTGGTAGCAAAAGCTCTGTTATCTTATACGGATATTGAGCTGAATCATTATATTAAAGAAGGTTCTTTAATCGAGGTGGACTATGAGTAAAATAATTGATGCT
>CAISKC010000160.1 GCA_903885895.1 uncultured Legionella sp. | reverse complement strand
TCCTAATGCACCCGTATCATTCAATGAAAAAGAATATCATGCGCTCAAAAATGGGCGTTTAGGAAACATGGCGCAAGCCTTGGAGCAATCATCTTTCATCCATCTAATGGATAAGAAACCAGAGAAAGGCCACCGTCCTAAACAGCATTTTTACTCGACGATGTTGCAAAAACTACCCTTTTTTAAGAAGCCTGATGTTTCAAAAGATATTGAACTCACAACATGGTCGTCTGATAAAAAAACATTCGGAAAAAAATAGAACTTACGCAAAACACTGAACCACAACCATGAACGGATCAATCAAACACACGCACCACATCAGAAACTTTACGCGCACTGCGCTCTAAACGCTTAGAAGCATTCACGACAACGGCTGTTTGCGCTTCGCGCCAAACAGCCAAATCATCCCAGCTATTACCAACATAACCATACCCTTTTAGTCCAAACTGACGCGTTAAAGCAGCCGCTTTATATTGAGCACGTAAATTATGGCAACCATCTGACGCAATCACTTGCGAAAAAATACCCACATGATTCGCAACGCTCTGAGCAAAAGTTTGATCTGTTGCCGTCGCCAACACCAAAGTATCTCCTTGTTGGCGACGCTCGATTAACCATTGAAGTAGTTCTTTATGATAAGGCAGCGTACTGGGATCCAGCTGCACAGCCTGTCCCAGTTGTTGTTTCAAATAAGCCCGACCCTGTACCAACCACACCAGCAAGCGCCAGCAACGCAGTGGATGCGCTCGCAAAAACTGACTGACTGCCAACCAAGTGGTATCCGTCCGAATCAAGGTACCGTCTAAATCAACGCAAAGGATTGATGTCACAATATTTTCCTATTTAAAAAATTATCCGTGTACGTCATCCTGACATGTATAAAATAATTTCATACATAATATGACCCGTTCGGGCTGAGGAAGCGCGCCAGCGCTGTCTCGAAGCCTATGACTGTGCTTTAGGCTTCGAGACGTAGCTGCGCTACTCCTCAGCCCGAACGGAACAGATGATATGCTATGTTTCGTGGGGGTACATCAGCGCTGGATGACACACCAAGAACATAACAAATCATCCTATACTACGATTACAAATCTTATCTGCCAAATACCCAATCGCACCAGCATAATAAATCGAATTATTATAGCGTAAGATCATGCGATAATTGGGATATGCCAAAAATACAGGGCCACCATTAGGTTGCACAATGCTAGCATTAAGGTTGGGATTAGGCAGCGCACCACCATCTGTGCGACGCACACCCATTGCCGCCCACTCACTAACAGGCTTTATCGTGGCTTTCCCCTCCAAATTTCTATCAAAATTTGCTGGTAATGTCACCATAACAGCCCAAGGTTCCCCAGCATGCCAACCATTGATTTGCATATAATTCGCAATAGACGCAAACACATCCGGTTTTGAACGCCAAATATCTTTACGCCCATCCCCATCATAATCCACCGCATATTTAACCCAACTAGAAGGCAAAAACTGCGGTTGTCCTGATGCACCGGCCCATTCTCCTTTAAAATCCTGCAAACTAACCTGTCCATCATTCAAAATATGTAAGGCTAAGAATAATTCCTTACGAAAAAACGCCTGTCTTTTGGAGTCATACGCCAATGTAGCCAAAGACTTGACCACTGGAAAGTTCCCCATATAACTGCCATAGCTGGTCTCCATACCCCAAAAAGCCATCATAAAACAGGGATCAACATGATAGGTCTGACCAATTTGATCGGCTAAGTCTTTATTTTTCTTATACTGACTACGTCCGACGCTGATTCGATATCCATCCACACGAGAAGACAAATATTTTTGATAAGTTAAACGATGCTCCGGCTGAGAGCGCGCCAAGCCTTTCACTTGCCGACTAGGTTCCTGAATATCCGCAAAAGCCAAATCAAACACAGTAGGCCGAATCCCATCTGCTAAAGCCTCTTTGCGGACCTCCGCAACCCAGCTAGACCAAGGCGGTTGCGTCGCAAAACTAATGAGAGGGCAACTCAGTAAAATAGCCATTTGAAAGAGCGGTTTCATTCTATTCAGCATAAGAGGACTCAATGAAAGTGGGAATACTATGATTCTACTGAATATGTTGAGGCAATACCACCGGGTCATAGTAAACGGAGTAACACCTCAGGCACATCATTCCGAGCTGATGTATCCCCACGAACTTGTATAGAATAATTTCATATTCTTTGCTCCGTTCGGGCTGAGGAAGCGCG
>CAISKC010000159.1 GCA_903885895.1 uncultured Legionella sp. | reverse complement strand
CGTGTATACAGTATAGCGCCATCACCGCAGCTAATACATTCGGATCGACGCGATCCAAAAACTGTTGTTTATTTACAACATCAACAGCCGAATCGCGGCTCCAAGTAAACAAAGGCCTCGATAATTTTGCTATGACATCCCATGATTTTCCAACATAGATAGTGTGTCTTGTTCCTAATAAATTCGATATGCCCGTGACAAAGATGACTTTCTCATTGGTAGAATACAGATCAAAGCGCAGCATTCGGCCAGAATGATGATCAAATGTGAGTTGCAGCTTGGCAATCAAAACTTGATTTTTATCATAAATATCAAACTTAGGCGATCCCCAAAAAACTTTGGATAATTTCAATATAACTTGGCGTTGATCTTGTTGGTCAAAAAAATCAAATGAACCCGATGTACCAGGTGTCCGGCGTAATGACCCGATTTTCTGACCATTTGCCATCATGTCAAAACAACCAGCATTGCTACATTTTTGCTCCTTAATATCAAAATAGCTAGGCAAATCATTTGCTGACAAAGCCAACACTGATCCAACATGAGAGCACAACAATAACAAACCCAACAAAATACTACGCATGATTGATCGTCCATAACTCGAAAATATGTGCGATATTATAACACAATGATTAGTTTGTGAGAACACATGCGTTTTGATATATTCGCCAGGCACACCATCATTCTTTCAAGGGAGAGAAAAAGTAGTCAATATCATCCATCGTCCAACCCAAATGAGGCGAAGGATGATTAGACAAAATGCTATCAACCAATTCTTTTTTACGAATTTGCATCGATAATATCGCTTCCTCTACCGTCCCAGCTGCCACCAATTTATAGATAAAAACAGGATTATCTTGGCCAATGCGATGACTGCGACCTGCCGCTTGATCTTGCACCGCAGGGTTCCACCAGGGATCGTATAAAATAACCGTATCGGCACGTGTTAAATTTAACCCTGTGCCGCCCGCTTTTAAACTGATCAGAAAAATAGACGCTTCCCCTGCTTGAAACCGATCCACCAAGTCTTGGCGTTGTTGCGTTTGGCCTGTCAGCTTCAAATAAGTATATTGCCTTTCTATCAGTCGTTCTTCGATCAAGCGCAACATAGACGTAAATTGGGAAAAAACCAAGACTTTACGCCCTTCTTCCATCAAGTTATCTAAGAGCGCCATTAAGGTATCTAATTTACCTGACTCTCCGTGCGCCATCACAGCTTCAGGAAATGATAATAGACGCGGATCACAACAGATTTGCCGAAGTTTTAACAAAGCGTCCAATAAGACAATTTGTGATTTCCCCAAGCCTTGGGCTGCAATGGCTTCCCGCACCTTCTTTTCCATCATCATGCGAATGCCTTCATACAAATCACGCTGAGTACCCCGTAACTCGACCATTTGAAGCATTTCAGTTTTAGGCGGCAATTCCCGCACAACTTGATCTTTGGTCCGCCGTAACATAAAAGGCTGGACTCGCTTACTCAACAAATTACGTCGCTCTGCATTGCCTTCTCGTTCAATCGGGACTCTAAAAAACTGACGAAAATCTCTGATGGTCCCTAATAAACCCGGCATCAAAAAATGAAACAAAGACCATAATTCACCTAAGTGATTTTCTAACGGGGTCCCTGTCAAGCACAAGCGATAGTTTGCGTGCAATTGCTGCATAATTTGAGTGGTTTTGGTACGCGCGTTTTTGATAAATTGCGCTTCATCTAGAATCAAATAATGAAAGGTATATTGCAAAAATAACGTTTTATCACGCGCAACCGTGCCATACGTTGAGATCACCAAATCATAATCATCAAATTTGGTCTGATGCCGATCGTTTCCATGAAACACTAAAACTTTTAAATCAGGCGTAAACCGTTGCGCTTCCGCTAACCAATTCCTTACCAAACTAGTCGGTGCAACAATCAAACTAGCCGTTTTAACATGACCACGTTCCTTTTCCAATAATAAATGCGCTAACGCTTGCACCGTTTTACCCAAACCCATGTCATCCGCCAAAATGCCGGAGAAACCATAAGTTTGCAAACTGTTCAACCAGCTTAAACCTTGCAATTGATAATCGCGCAGAACCGTTTGTAAACCTTTTGGAGGATTCACCACAGGGAGATCTTCCACCGTTTGCAATTGCCTCAATTGCTCACGGATAGCATCGGTCCCTAACCAGCGAGCACGTGTCGCATGAATGGCGGCTTCCACTTCTTGCATCAAAGTCAAATGATAACGACGCAAACGCAGTTCATCATCCACTAATTCGCGTAAATCTTCATGTAATAACAAACGCAATAAAGGTTTGATACGACCTAATTGAACAGACAACCATTTTCCCTGCGCTAAAGGCAAGTACATTGCTTTATCATCTGGCAAGCTTTCAATTTTTTTGGGCTCTAAGCGTCGAAGTAAATCCACCACCAAAGGCACGATACTGATCGGCTTATCATCAATTAAGATCCCTAATTGATAACCAAAAAAATCATGTCCGCGTGTTTCTAATTCGGAATACCAAGAAAAATCATCGATATACACCACTTCATCTTGTGCAGTAGGCACCGCCACCACCGCGGGGATGGGCTCTATATTCGGCACCGCTAATGGTACGATGGATAGATTTTCCTTCGCTTGCAGCGCAAAAAAACACGCTACCGCATGTTTGCAATTGGTATGTGTCACACAGCTACACCGTGATGGGCGTTGTGGCCACACTCGCAAATCAATGTGAATATCGTAAATCTGACCTAAACCACCTTTAACTCGTCCACGCAGTAACCCATCACTCAGACGAATCGTCAAGACATGCCCATGTTGAAAATAAGCTTGCCCTTCGTGAAATATTCGTAACGGAAACTCATTACTCAAACTCTTTAATGCAGATTTCAACATCAGTATGTATCCTGAATTTACTCAATTCGTCAATAAATATACCCTTTGCGAATGAGTTTTAGGGATTTTAGGCGCGAAAAACAATAGCATAAAAACCTAAAACTCAGTCGTAAAGGATATATACTTTACACGCCGTTTTTTTGGCCGCGCAAAGTATAGTATACTGGAGTCTGTTGACCGTTAATACTGTCCCTATGACTCAAGCAATAAATATTTTGATGGCACAGATGAATCCCATCCTAGGTGCAATAGAGCACAATACAGATCGCATCGTGCAAATTATTACAGAACATCAGTCTACACATGATGTGATCATCTTTCCAGAATTTGCCATTTGTGGTTACCCACTCGAAGATTTATTATTCCGTCCTGAGTTTTTAGCACGCATTGATACTGCATTGCAAACAATCCGTGCTGCCACAGATCATTGCCATGTGATCCTTGGTCATCCGCAAATGTCCAACGACGTATGCCTCAATGCTGCTAGTATTTTCTATAAGGCACAAACGCAAACTCAGTACTTCAAACAACAATTGCCTAATTACGGCGTGTTTGACGAAAAACGTTATTTCACTCCCGGACCAGCACAACCCTGTGTTTTTACTTGCCATCATTATCGCATCGGCCTCTGCATTTGCGAAGATCTTTGGCAAGGAAACACTGTTGATGAGCTGCTCCAAGCGACTATCGATATCCTGATTATTATCAATGCCTCCCCTTTCGACTATACCAAACTACGCCAAAGAGCAGAACGTATTCAACAAAAAGCTCACCATGCCGTGACAGTGATCTATGTCAATTTGGTAGGAGGACAAGACGAATTGGTCTTTGATGGCCAATCCTTTGTGGTCGATACGCAAGGCCAAATTGCTGCACGAGCCCCTGCGTTTACAGAAGCTTGCCATAGCGTGCGCATTCAGGACCAACAAGTTACTAGTCATATCACCCCTGCTTTAGATAAAACGACCATGGTGTATCAAGCACTGGTATTAGGTCTGCGTGATTATGTCTATAAAAACAACATTCCTGGTGTATTACTGGGATTATCAGGAGGTGTCGATTCCGCATTGACGCTTGCCATCGCCGTCGATGCACTAGGCCCTGAGCGCGTATTAGCCGTGTTACTACCTTCACGCTACTCAGCAGAGATGAGCTCCGAAGATGCGCAAACGCAAGCCACCACACTCAAAGTCAACACCAAAAACATCTCGATAGAACCAGGTTTTCAAGCTATTTTAGCCAGTCTTGCTCCAGTCTTACCCCAAGCTGACAAAGGCATTACCGCAGAAAATATGCAAGCACGCGTTCGCGCTATTCTTTTGATGGCGATTTCCAATCAAAGCGGTTGGATGCTGATTTCCACTAGTAATAAAAGTGAAACAGCTGTTGGGTATACAACATTATATGGGGATATGTGCGGCGGATTTGCCGTGTTGAAAGATGTGCTCAAGACATTCGTGTATGAATTAGCTTATTATCGGAATACGCTGTCTCCGATCATACCGCTGCGCGTATTAACACGCGCTCCGAGTGCCGAATTAGCGCCCAATCAAACAGACCAAGACCGTTTGCCGGACTATGACGTTTTAGATAAAATCATTACGGGATATATGGAACACAACCTCAGTCAAATACAATTACTAGCCATGGGGTATCCCGAAGCGGCCGTCATCCAAACCATTCGGCTGATCATCTATAACGAATACAAACGCCAACAAGCTCCCCCAGGCACTAAAATATCTCCACGCGCTTTCGGTCGCGATTGGCGCTATCCCATTACCCAACAGGTTTAAATTTTTCAAGTAGCGATTCTAATTATCATGTACCATAAATCAATGCGCTACTTAGCGCGGTCATAAGCAATTCTTCTTGCAAAATCCCTATAAGTCGTTAACATGATTAGAGATTGTCAGCTTAGCCCCTTCTCCCTCACGGGGAGCGATAAAGAAGATAACTCCAAGCTGAACAAAAAAGGACTTACCTTTTATAAAAAAGGAGCACAATGAAACGTATTACTTTTTTAGCCATACTCATGCGCAGCGCTATTGCGATCGCAGCAGTACCGATTGATGGATTATATACCGAAGTATTCGGTGGTTATGCCTATATCCCATCCAATGTCAATCAAAGCTATTACGGCTACAATGTAAATTCGCCGAGTTATCAAGGGGGATATGAAGCGGGTGGTGGTATTGGGTACAAATCAAATCCGATGCGTTATGAAGCAGAAGTGACCTATCTTAAAGCCAATCTCAGGAATTTTTATTTAAATGACACTCAGCAAACCAAACCGACAGGTTTCAGTCAAGCTGTG
>CAISKC010000158.1 GCA_903885895.1 uncultured Legionella sp. | reverse complement strand
TCTCTTAAAGAATTGTGTAGATAGTGGTCAATTTCTTGCATATTTAGCCCCTTGTTTAAGCAGGCTAATTTGATCATGGCGCGATCTTTATTTCAACCACTAATTCGTGGGGATACATCAGTTCGAGACGGCGTAAACGCCTCCTCAGCACGTACGGATCGATGCCATATTTGATGAAATACTCTGTAACTTAACGCTATTGACAGCAGCTCTGGATGACGTATTGGGTTACGTGTTTGAAATAATGATCACCATATACTATATTTATACAATATACCGTCAAATGGAACATATTATGAGCGACAAAAATACTCAGCAAGGCAAACGCCTCTTTCATGACGTAGAACAAGTCTATTTTGAAAAGCTCGAGAAACTTGCCACACCCCTACGCGATTGTGCACACGATATGGTGGTTTTTATCGATCATATCAAACAACAAACACCTGCATTAAAAAACTTAAAACAATCTTATCGTCAATTAGAAACCCTGCCTATCAAAGAATTAGGTAGCAGTCTTGAAAAGCTGAAAAAAAATCTTGATAACGTTTCATTCATCAAAGATGGCATGATGATGGATGCTCAGAATCAACCTGATTTTATCGGTTTTTTTGAAATACAAAATCATTTTAATACTGAAATGAATACGTTGGTTCAGCATGCTATCAAAATAGCACAATAACGGAATAGTAAAGGGAGATTGCTATGTTCAGTAAAAGTAACACAGAAGGTTATCGCAAGCTTTTTACAGGCGTTGTTTCAACCATGGCAAAAGCGCTTGCACTACAGACACGTCATCAAATAGATGAGCTCAAATCGGGTGGCTACCAAAGAGTAAATATGGAAAATAGCACCAGTGAAAAAATTCAAACACTCAAAGCAGATGCTGCGCTCAATAATGAGGTTGCTGAAGAACAGTATTCAACGTTGCATCCTACCAATGAAGGGCGTAAAGGATATCAAAAACTGTAACCAGTTATGAACATGGCTGATTATCTTATTATTCATTGGACTGACGCAAAACCCCGAACTCTTCGTTGGATTTAGTATTTAATTCGGTTATTTAGTCATCTAAACGCCCTCATTAAAATACTAAATCCGCCTCGACCTCGGGGTTTTAAGTTTGTTGGCCGAACGGCCCAACCTACATTTGGTTTAACAATACCCCTACTGTCCAATTGCCATCATAATCTGGTCGATAATGAATGCTCTGCTCAGGATTAAAACCATAACCGTTGACCAATAAGCCATAAAAATAGGCTCCTATCAAACAATTTTTTTGTACGTATTCTTGGTCCAAATTCCCTGTCAATAAATGTTGATATGTCTGTTGGCAAAATTGCGCGTCTGCTTGCTGCAATAATGCTTGTGGCGTCAAAGTTTGATCCGAAAAAATAAAAGGCGGGTGACTTGCCATGGCAGACACTGACGCTACCGTATACCATTCTGACATAGGATTTTGTTGTAAAGCTGGTTGAGTTGCCGTATCAACATGATAGGTTTGTTGTAATAGTGTTCCCAGTTTTGTCTGACATTGCTGCGCATCTCCAGCCGCCAATGCGCCATCTTGCAAAAGATAGCCCTGTGGATAACAGACTGAGAGATTTTGTGTGCGCGCAGATACTTCGTTGACGCCTAGACCAAGAAAGCTATGCGCAAATAATTGAATGTGGCGACCATAGACGGTCAATGATACCCAATCATTCGCATCGATATCCGTTGTTGTTTCGAGCGGAAAAGCAATTTGTGCCGAAGCCCCGCCGATTTCTAATAATCCTACCAAAGGTTTACGTTGATCCTGCTGGGTTTGTAAATAATAGTTAAGACTTAGCCAACCATAGATCCCTTCTTCTTGCCCAGAAATGGTACGTGCTTCCAATAATGGCCATTTTGCTTGTGCTGCGAACCACTGCTTGATGTCTGTATAATAATGTTCTTGGCTTTCCATTGGTAATAAACGCATCCCAGCTGTCGCAAAGACATGAACGGGTATCCCCTGTTTAGGAAAATCTTGCATCAATCGCCCCAGATACTCGTCCATAGCAGCTTGACCCATTGCGAGAGTCGCTAATCCAGGTTTGATTTTTTTTGAATATACTACATTGATATCCATAGGATTAGCTTGCATATCCAAATCATAGATATACAAATAAATACGCGAACCCGTGCTCCCAGCATCGACCATTGCGACACAATGATGATGATCGCAATCTATCTCAGAGGCTGAACTGATAGCATAACTTGGCGCTATCCATAACCAAGCCAACAGCCCTATTCCTATCCAACGACTTATTCGCATCATAACCTCATTTTTTGAGAATGTTCCATCAACTGTGTCAATGCCCCATTTTTTCGAGTAATGATGGCACATCCGTCGCAAATGATACAGTAGCTTCATCTGAAGCAAAATTCTATAACCCTTTTTTAAACAGTCCGTTGCGTACAAAATATCCCCGTGCCGCTTTCTGGATAGTAGTACTGCTTTGCATGAGGGACTTTTAAAATGACTTTACTGAAAAAAAACGAACTAATTGTAAAATAAGATTACAATATTTCCCAGGATTTTTTCTGGAAGTCAATGCGTACAAGACCTTGATCTGCGGTCGCAAGAGTCGATATATGCAGGTCTCGATACCGCTGCATGACTTGTCTATGTGGAAAATGATAACGATTATCAAAACCATAAGACAAAACAGCATAATCCGGTGCGACGGTTTTTAAAAAGACTAAAGAAGAAGATGTCTTACTGCCATGGTGCGGCACCACTAACACATTCGCATGTAAATAACTGCCATATTTATGAACCAATTCTTGTTCTGCAACGCGTTCAATATCGCCAGTCAACAACAATTGCCCGCTTTGATTAGAAATTTGCAGCACACAAGAGCGATTGTTTTTCGATTCAGTATGCGAACGCAGCGGAAAAAAATGGAAACGCACCCCTTCCCAAGTCCAATCTTGGTAAGTATGGCAAGATTGTCCTTGGTGATAAAAACTGGGATCATCCACGATCAACGGCGTCTCAGGAAAAGCTGTTTGTAAAGAAGCCAGGCCTCCACGATGATCTAAATCTGGATGCGAAATAATAATTTTGTCCAATCGACGTAAGCCAATATGCTGAAAATAGGGCAAAATGACTAATTTCCCCATATCAGATCCTTGATACATTTGCCCACCTGTATCATAGATCAATGCATGCTCATGAGTAAGAATCAATACCGCTAAGCCTTGTCCCACATCTAAAATATGTGCTTGAAAGCTTTGCTGTGGCACCCGTGGATAATTGGGGTAGAGTGCGACGACTAAGAATGTGGTGGCGATAGGCAACAAAGTTCGCACAGGGAGAAAAAGATATAAACAGAGACCCAAAACACCTGCTAGTGGCAAGATCACATTAGCATAAGCCATTTTCAGATTGATCCAAGCTAAACTGTCTACCCCATGCAAAAATAATAATAAATATTGAATGCTTAGCTGAAGTATTTTTGGCAACCAAGGTAGATATTGCCCTACGCCCAAACATATCAATGACAAAGGCACTACCACAAAACTGACCCAAGGTATTGCGACCAAATTCGCTAACAAACCATTCACAGCGCCATACGAAAACCAAAATACGGTAAAGGGTAACAAACCCAACATACAAGAAACTTGGATCCACAGCGCTTTTCTCATCCCTTGACTGCGAATACGTTGATTCATAGTCAATAAAATAGCAACGGCCATGAATGACAAATAAAACCCTGGCATCCATACCGCATGTGGCTCTGTCCATAACACGATCAGTAAGGCATATCGCCAAGCTTGCCATGCAGAAAATTGACGTTGCCCTAAATAACGAAGAAAAATAAAGCAAGCTGCCACAGCAGAGCGTTCAGCAGGCACGCCAAAACCCGCTAACATCGCATAGCCAAAACCACCCAAAATGGCAGCAATACTAGCTGCTTGTTGCGCTGGATAGCGCAAACATACACGCGGGAATCTAGCCCAAATAAAACATATTATTTTAAAAATCATACCGGCAACCAAACCAATATGCGCACCAGAAATAACCATCAAATGGGTCGTACCCGTACAGCGAAATAAAGCCCAGGCTTCCTGGTTGATATGCGTCGTCACTCCGATAGTCAGTGCTTGAGCAATGCCTAAACTGGTCATATCCGGCAAAAGATGGGCCAAATGCTCAGCTAATTTCTCACGCATCACAACGATGCGCCACGGACTGAGATCGGATGACAATTGCCGCATACTTCCATGCAAGACATAGCCCACCCAGCGAATATGTTTCACAGCCAGATACGTCTTATAGTCAAAACCACCAGGGTTATTTAAATTATGCGCTACATGTAATTTGGCACGCATGGTCCAGTGTTGACCAGCATGGAGAACAGGACAACCGCGATAACAGCCTAATTGTATACGAGCACGCACAGGCTGATGGTTTAAAGTAAGGAGATCTAATTCGAATTTGGTAGCTTCTGCATTGTGACTGGGAATATTAGCAATCACCCCTGACAAGATCGCGCGCGTGATCACCGTTTGCTGAGGCATCCCTTGCTCGCCGATCCACCATTGATGTCCCAGGCCTAATCCATAGCCTAAGCAACAGGCAAAAAACAAGCACCATCGAGGTCGAAACCCCAGTAAAAGCAAGCAATAACATAGAGCCAGCGGGGATTGTGTGTAAAAATACAACACACCCCCAAAAAAACCAAGAATGTCCATATAGCGCGTCAGGTTGGATGTCCGCTGGGGGTACTTTACAACAGATTATTTGTGAGACGCAATGGTGGGACTAAGATTTTTGCCATCATCCAGAGCTGATGTATCCCCACGAACTTGTATAGAATAATTTCATATTCTTTGCTCCGTTCGGGCTGAGGAAGCGCGATAGCGCTGTCTCGAAGCCTGGGCACATGCTTTAAGGCTTCGAGACGTAGCTGCGCTACTCCTCAGCCCGA
>CAISKC010000157.1 GCA_903885895.1 uncultured Legionella sp. | reverse complement strand
CTGATGACGTTATTCAAAATGCTATAGAAATGTTTAAGCTGGTTTGATTCTTGCAGCTCTTGGTGCCTTAGCCCCAAGAGCTGCTTTGTCCCGCTTCAATTATATCGGGATGAGGCGTGGAATTTTGTGTGGGACGTTACACACGTTGGTCGTTATGAAGATTATTGTTATTCCAAAGTCACCTGTTATCTAGAGAATAAATCTCTCTTTATTACTGACAGCACAAAATATCGGTCACTAGAATCGGAATTACTCCCAAATTGGTTAAACGAAAAAGAAGCTGTGCTTAAAAAATTAAGTAATCCCCGCTTAGATCAGTCGGTTGATCAATTTATTGAAGAAAAAGCTAAGCCGTTGGATAAAAAAATTATTGCAATCAATGAGGCCATTCAGAATGGCCAGAATCCAGATGTTAAAATTAAAACAGCAAAAGATGGCTCTATTATTTGGACATTGCCTTATACGAAGAAGGACATTGAGCTTAATAACCCTTTTTATGAAAAAATTCCCACGGTTAGTATTAGTCAGGTGTTACATTTTGTGAATCAGCATACGCGTTTTATTCAAAAATTTACCCATATCAAGCCCCATAAAGCGAAAAGCCAACTTGATGAATTGTGCATTTTTGCCAATCTTATCGGCAAAGGAACGAATTTAGGCTCTGCCAAAATGGCTGAATTATGTGATCTTCCACAAAACGAATTAGCTGCATCTGATCAAAATTTTATACGATTGGCCACATTACGTAATGCCAATGATGTGATTAGCAGTGCTATCGCGGCATTACCTATATTTCGCCACTGGAATTTTGCAGCCGATTTATTGCATGCTAGTCTAGATGGACAAAAATTCATTACTGAATTTGATACACTACTGTCGAGATATTCGCCTAAATATTTTGGTTTAATGAAAGGTGTCGTTGCCTACACACTGCTAGCTAACCATATTCCATTGAATGTTAAGATTATTGGCGCTAATGAACATGAAAGCTGTCATTTGTTTGATCTGATATATAACAACACCTCGAATGTTCAACCCGACATTTTCTCAACAGACACAGAAGGCAGCAATCAATTGAATTTTTTGTTGCTTAACCTCATCAATAAAGTATTTGCTCCACGTTATCGTTCTTTATCGACTAAAACAGAATCTATTATTTCTTTTTCTGATCCAAAGAAATTTGAAGATCTTCTTATTAAGCCATCAAGTCAACTCAATGTTAATAGATTGCTCAAGCAAGAAAATAATATTCAACATATTTTGGCCTCACTACTGATAGGCGAAACGAATCAAAGTAATATCATTAGTAAGTTGAGTTGTAATGCCTTTAGCAATCAAACTAAACTTGCATTATGGGATATGAATGCGGTTTTAATGAGTGATTATTTGTTAGACTACATTAGCGACGTAGTCGTGCGGCAGTCGGTGCAAGGCGCATTAAACCGAGGCGAAGCATACCATCAATTACGCCGTCATATCAGTTCGATTCATGGGAAAAATTTTCGCGGCACAAACGATAGAGAAATTTCCATTTGGAATGAATGTGCTCGTTTATTAGCTAATGCAACTATCTATTACAATGCAAGTATCCTTACAAAGCTTATGGATTATAATGAAAGACAAGGGGATGTAGCGCAGGCAAATTTAATTAAAAAATTTTCTCCTGTCGCATGGACTCACATTAATTTCTATGGTCGTTATGATCTATTGCGAAATGATTCCTCTATCGACCTTGATAAGATCATTAGACAGTTATCAACAAAAGCCATAGAAGTAGATTATTTACATTTATTGAACAAAAACAACGAGATTCAGGTATATGCCGAAATATAAAAACAT
>CAISKC010000156.1 GCA_903885895.1 uncultured Legionella sp. | reverse complement strand
TTAATAGAAAACGAACAAGCCAAAACAAATGTGATTGAAATAACCAAAATGGCTAATTAAATAACTAACTCGATGGGCCGGATAAATGGGAATTTACAGCAAAATTTGGACTTGACCGTCTTTGATACCACCTTTCAAAATTGCAATTTATCTCAAACCAAGCTATTAATTAATATATGAAAAACATATCGCAAGGAAGATATATGTTGAACCAACATTATTATAGTTTTTTATTATCACAGATTTTCGGTTCATTTCTATTCATTTTATCGATCATCGTGATGGGTAGAATGTATTATTATCGGAAAATTATTTTACAATTGCAGCCGCAGGATCCTTGTATTCCGCTTGGCGCCTGTATTACTTTGTTTTTTGGGATTGTGTTTGTGGTGACTCATAATGTGTGGCTATGGGATCGCTCTACTTTTGTTACCATATTATGTTGGTTGATCCTCGTGAAAGGATTGTTGTGGTTATCCATGCCGGAACAAATGTTGGCTAGTACTAAGAAAATTTGTGCTGGAACCGGGTATTATTGGCTGATTGTTATTTCTTTACTTGTCGGTGTTGTCTTTTTAGGCAAAGGTATGGAGTTATTTATTTTACATTATTCAGTTGTGAAGTGAGGGCGCAGCTTGCATAAAAGCAGGCAATTGCGTGCAATGATCATAAATCTTTTGGATAGTGGGATATGGCGCCATAGGGCATTCAAAACGTATGGCGTTATAGACTTGTGGGATCAAACAAATATCCGCAAGGGTGACGTTATCGGTAAAACAAAATAATTGTTTCCGAGGATACTTCTCTAATTGTTTTTCAATCGCAGTAAACCCTTCTTGTAACCAATGATGATACCAGTGTTGTACTTGTTCAGGATTGGCATGCCAATCTTTACGTAAGGTGTTCAATACGCGTAAATTATTTAAAGGATGCATATCGCAAGCAATGCTGAGCGCTAAAGACCTGATTTGAGCGCGTTCCAAAGCAGAGGAAGGTAGTAAAGGCGGGGTAGGGTATTGCTCATTCAGATATTCGATAATGGCTAATGATTGCGTGATGACCTGTTGATTATCGATCAAAGTAGGTACCAGAGCTTGCTGGTTGTACTGTTGGTAAGAAGACGCGTGCTGCTCATCTTGTGTCAGATCGACTTTGATAGAAGTGTAATCCACCTGCTTGATGTTCAGCGCAATGCGCACGCGGTAAGCGCAGGAAGAGCGATAATAATCATACAGTAGCATAAGGCACGACCTTTTGTTGAATGGAACCAAATATATTTTGTTGTTGATAATGCATTTCGATGCGGATGCTATCGCCAAAGCGCATAAAAGGCGTGGTGGCGCTGCCTTGTTCAATAATTTCTAACATGCGTTTTTCTGCAATACAAGAGGATCCTTTACTGCGGTCACAATTAGAAACAGTACCGGAGCCAATGATGGTACCTGCACATAATGGTCTGGTTTTTGCAGCATGAGCTAGCAATTGAGGGAAAGAAAATGTCATATCTGTCCCCGCATCAGGTTGGCCGAATAATTGGTTATTTAAATAACTGTATAAGGGTAAATGGACACGCTGGCCGTCCCAAGCTGTGCCTAATTCATCGGGTGTGACGGCAACTGGAGAAAAGCTGCTGGCTGGTTTAGATTGAAAAAACCCAAATCCTTTGGCCAACTCTTGCGGAATAAGATTTCTGAGTGACACATCATTAACCAACATGAGTAATAAGATATGTTGGCCAGCGTGTTCAGCAGAAACGGCCATGGGGACATCACTGGTGATGATGGCAATTTCTGATTCAAAATCAATCCCATAAGCTTCGTCGACCACTGGGATCGCATCGGTTGGACCAAGGAAAGAGTCTGATCCGCCCTGATACATGAGCGGATCGGTCCAAAATTCTTTTGGCATCTCTGCATTGCGGGCTTTACGGACTAATTCGACATGATTGACATAAGCGCTGCCGTCGGCCCATTGGAAGGCTCTGGGTAATGGCGCAGTACATTGTTGTGGATCGAATGAAAACGCTTGCGGATGTTGTTGCGCATTGAGTTTTTGATAGACGTCCTGTAAAGCTGGGACCAGGCTTTGCCAATTATCAAGTGCATATTGCATTGTTGGTGCAATTTCTGGCACCAAGGTTGCTTGCGTCAAGTTTTGACTGACTACACACAGTTTTCCGTCTCTACCACCTTTGAGGCTGGCTAATTTCATGATAGATGCTCCGACAACGTACCGCGTTTAATTTGATCGCGCTCAATGGCTTCGAACAAAGCTTGGAAATTACCCTCGCCAAAGCCTTGATTACCTTGGCGTTGAATGATTTCAAAAAATACTGGTCCAAACACATTCTCAGTAAAAGTTTGTAGCAATAATCCCCCTTTGGGCTCACGATCACCATCAATCAAGATCTGTTCAGCTTGCAAATCCTGCAAGGGTTCTTGGTGCCAAGGGACGCGTGTATGAATCATGTCATAATATGCATCAGGGACTGTGAGGAATGATACGCCTTGTTGCCGTAAGGTGTGTACGGAGTGATAAATGTGTGCCGTAGACAGCGCAATATGCTGAATACCTTCGCCATGGTAATCGTGCAAAAATTCTTCAATTTGAGATTGATCATCTTTCGATTCATTCAAGGGGATTTTAATCAAATTACAAGGGCTGCTTAAAGCGCGACTACGCAATCCGGTTAATTGTCCTTTGATATCAAAGTAACGAATTTCTCTAAAATTAAAGATGTTATGATAAAAATCAGCCCATTTGTCCATATTGCCCCGGAAGACATTATGAGTCAGATGATCGATGTTCAATAATTGTGTATCGCAGGTCGTGGTATTTTGATGGTACGTCCATTCTTCTGAAAAAGGGAGATCATCCTCTTCAACAAAATAAATGACGGATTGTCCTATGGCTTCAATAGCATATAACTGGTGGCAAGGTTTGCATTCATCAATAAAAGCCGTAGCACCATGTTGTAGCGCGTATTCATAAGCAGCTTGCGCATTTTTGACGCGAAATCCCATGGCGCAAGCACCAGCACCGTGAATACGCGCATGTTCTGCAGCACGTGATTGGGGTGTTGCGTTGATGATGAAGACAATATTGCCTTGCTGATAGAGGTAAATAGGCGCTGAACGATGACTGGCTTTGTGGGTAAATCCCATTTTTTTAAATTGCTCTTGCAGTTGTGATGCATCGGGTGCAGAGAACTCTAAAAATGCAAAGCCGTTTAAGCCACAGGGATTATTATATTCCATTTCCATTTACACAACTCCTTTTCTAATGGTAACTGCTCACTTCATATCCTATTCATGAGATCCTTCGCTGTGCTCAAGATGACGTGCTAGATCCTTGGTTGAATTAAAAACAAACCATCCGCAATTGTGAGTAAACTGATGTTCACCCGTTCATCTTGTTGGATGAGAGTATTCAGTCGGCGGATTTCTCTGGTTTGTGCATTACTGATTTGGGGATCAATCACATCACCATCCCAAAATACATTATCTATCGCAATCAGTCCATGGGGTTGAATGCATTGTAATGCATATTCGTAATACGCTACATAATTCGTCTTGTCTGCGTCAATATAAATAAAGTCAAACGTTTGTGCCATCCCTTGTGCTAATAAGTCTTGAAGGGTGGTTAAAGCGGGTCCATGCCGCAAATCAATTTTATGCGCTTGCTCGGCTTGTTGCCAATAAGGTAGCGCAATGTCTGTCCAGCCTGCGTTGCGGTCACAGGTAATAATATGGCCGTCATCCGGCAACGCAAGCGCCATGGCTAGTGTGGCATACCCCATAAAGGTTCCAAGTTCCAATACGCGTTTCGCTTTGGATATACGTAAGAGCATTTGCAAAAACTGGGCTTGATCAGGGGCTGTTTGCATGTGAGCAAGCTGATGTTCAGCCTGCTCTTCGCGTAGGGCACGCAAAACCGGGTGTTCACGTAAAGAAATTTGCAGCATGTAATCATACAGTTGCGGTGAAATAGTGACCTGTCTCATTGCAAAAGTTCTTCCGCTATCTTATCTGCAATCTCACTAGTGGGTTTGTTTTCTTGTTGCGAACGGGCAAAAATCTCGGTTAAAGATTTCCCAATACGATTTAGGTTTTGCTCTGTTTCTATCGGAGAAGCATGAAAATATTTGCCACAGGCGAAAATGACCCCACCAGCATTGATGACATAATCTGGGGCATATAAAATACCTTTGTCATGGAGTATTTGCCCATGACGGCGATGTGCTAATTGATTATTAGCGGCGCCAGCAATGATCTTAGTTTGGAGCTGAGGGATCGTTGTTTCGTCGAAAATAGCACCCAATGCACAAGGTGAAAAGACATCGCAAGGTACTTTATGGATATCGCTACAGGGCACAGATTGTGCGCCTAATTCAGAGACTACTTGTTGAACACGTTTGAGATCGAGGTCTGCTACAATTAATTTTGCACCCAAAGCGTGTACATGATGAGCCAAAAGATGCCCCACATGTCCCAAGCCTTGAATAGCAATGACCAAGCCTTCAAGATGGTCTTGCTGTTTCTGGAATGCAACCGCTGCTTGAATGCCGCGTAAAATGCCTAATGCTGTAGCACGAGCTGGATCGCCATCGTCTTTGGCCAAACTAGCAACGTAAGGCGTATGCTGAGCAATAATAGCCATATCACTTAATTCTGTCCCACTATCCATCGCAGTGATATACCGTCCTCCCAAATCTTGGACAAAGGTACCGAAAGCATGAAAATAAGCGTCGCGATCAAAAGGGGTTTTGGGTTTGATGATAACCGCTTTACCACCACCTAAGGGCAAGCCGGCTAAAGCTGATTTGTAACTCATACCTCGAGCTAGGCGTAAAGCATCTAAGATGGCAGAAGTCGAATGATCATATTCAATAAACCGACAACCTCCTAATGCAGGACCGAGTTTGGTGTTGTGAATGGCAATGATAGCGCGCATCCCGGATTTGGGATCGATTTTGCACTGAATATCGCCAAACTGATGATCAAGTGCATAGTCTAAAAAATCAATTTGCTCGGACATATCGGCTCCTCTAAGATAACATATCAGGTGGGTAAAGCATGTCCACCGGAACAAACGGGTATTTATATTTTAAATTTCATTATAAACTCATTATGCCAGGATTTTAGTTTTGAGGAATACATTGAGAAAAAATACTTTATCGCATCTGGGGCGAATCATCGGTCATCGTGGTGTTGCCGCTTTGGCGCCAGAAAATACCTTAGAAAGTTTTGCTTTGGCGCATCACTATGGTCTGACATCTGTAGAGTTTGATGTGACATTGAGTGCTGATGGGGAAGCGTTTGTGTTCCATGATGAATCGTTGGAGCGCACGTCAAATGGACAAGGGCAAATTGCTTTGGTTTCGGCAGAGTATTTGAAACATTTGGATGCGGGATCTTGGTTTGCTAAGAAGTATGCGGCGACACGCATCCCAACGCTACGCGAGACCTTGCTTTGGTTACGTAAACATAAGATGTCGGCGAATATTGAGATCAAGCCTTCTTCTGGCTGTACGCATGATACGGTTAACACTGTATTGAGTTTATTGGATGAACTCTGGCCCAAAACACTCCCTTTACCTTTGATTTCTAGTTTTGATCCCGATGTACTGCGTTTGTGTCGCGCATTGCACCCCCATTTGCCTATAGGGTATTTACTTAATACCTGGGATCCTAAGCAAATAGATTTTGCAGAATCGTTGAACTGTGTCAGCATTAATTTGAATCATAGAATTGCGAGTGCACAACGAGTCCAAGCTTTAAAGGAAAGAGGGTTTGGGGTGT
>CAISKC010000155.1 GCA_903885895.1 uncultured Legionella sp. | reverse complement strand
TCTCTGGTATGTATGCTACTGATAAAGTCACAGAACAACCAAATCTTACAGAGATCCGTGCTTTTACCTAACTCGATGGTGACTAAAGACGCTCAATTATCAGAAGATCTAGGCGGATTGTCGGTTGCAATGAGTAGTTAGGTTGGGTCCTTGGGCACAACAGATCTACGCAGCAGACAACCGCTTAAAGAGGTAGCGCTTCGCGCGATGGTTCTGTCAAACGGCCAAACTATTCTTCTTTAACTGGCCGGTTCATAAGCCTTTCTGCGGCTTCCTGTGGGTTGCGTTGTCCTGACAATACTGCGTAAACTTCTGCGCATATGGGCATATCAATCTGATGCTCTGTGGCAATGGCGTGGATTTGAGCTGCATTGTATTTGCCTTCTACGACCTGGCCTATTTCTTTTTCAGCTATCTTGGTATCCATACCTTGGCCTAGCAATAATCCAAAACGACGGTTGCGTGATTGATTATCAGTACAAGTAAGTACCAGGTCACCTACACCAGCTAAACTGAGACAAGTTTCTGAGCGTGCGTGATACGCTTGTAATAACAGGCGCATTTCTGCCAACCCACGCGTGATCAAGGCTGCTTTGGCATTGGCACCGTATCCAATACCATCACTGATTCCACATGCAATGGCTAAAATATTTTTTACCGCGCCACATAATTGAACGCCCACCAGATCATCTGACAAATACACGCGAAGAGATGCGCTATGTAATAAGTCTCGGATTTGTTGTTGGTAGGCGAGGTGGTGACTGGCAACAACCAGTGCGGTAGGTAGACCTAATGCCACTTCGCGGGCAAAGGATGGTCCGGAAATGACCGCAGTGGGATACGTGCTCCCCCAGTGTTGTGTGACCAATTCGCTTAAGACTTGGCGACTGCTTGGATCAACCCCTTTGGTTAACCATGCCAACCCTTGTTTGGGTTGCGGTAGCAGTGATAATAGATCAGCAAAGGCATGGGAGGGAACCGCCACTAAGACTAGATCTGCCTGTATAACGCAATCTTGTAACGAGTCTGAACAACTGAGACTTGTGGGGAACGCAATCTGTGGAAGGTAGCGATCATTACAGCGCTTTTTTTGCATCTCTTGAGCATGCGCCGTATTTTTTGACCACAACGCGACTGAATGGCCTTGTTGTGCCAAAGCAATCGCGACAGCAGTACCCCAAGAGCCAGCCCCTAGGATGGCAATTTGTTTATTCGACATCTTCTTTTTGTTCTTGTTGAGCTTGGATTTTTTGCATGTACAAGGCATCAAAATTAATCGGAGATAATACCAATTGAGGGAAACTACCGTGCGTGACTAATGATGAAATGGCTTCACGTACATATGGAAATAAAATACTTGGGCAGAAGCTTTCAAGTATATGGTGAAGTTGTGCTGGAATAGAACCTTCAATCGTAAAAATGCCTGCTTGTTGAACTTCTACTAAAAACGCGGTTTCTTGTTTGTTTTTAACCGTGGCTGTGACGGTTAAGGTGACTTCATAGATATTTTTTTCTAATTCCTTATGACCTGTATTTATTTCTAGATTTAATTCTGGTTCCCATTGTTTTTGAAAAATATCTGGCGTATGCGTTGTTTCAAACGAAGCATTTTTGATATAAATTCTTTGAATGTGAAATTGCTTTAATTCTTGGTTTTGGCTGTTTTCTTCGTTACTCATAATATTACGATTCCTTATTAAAAACTCCATGTTTGGAGTTATTGAAAAAATGGTTCCAAACGTCCTGCTGCGTCGAGTGCATAGAGATCGTCGCAGCCTCCAATGTGATGCTCACCAATGAAAATTTGCGGTACGCTCTGTCTTTGACTTTTGTTTTGCATCTCAATTCGTTTTTCTGGATGCTCATCAATGCGTATTTCTGTAAATGTAATATTTCTTTTCTTCAGCAGCAACTTAGCGCGATCGCAGTAGGGACATGTAGCGGTGCTATATATCAGAACGGTAGGTTTCATTTTTTCACCAGCGGTAAATTGGCTGTTTGCCAGGCAGAGATGCCTCCAGAAAGTACCATCACCTGTGTAAAGCCCTGTGCACGCAATGGCGCGCTCGCTGCTTGCGATTCGACGCCTCTCGCACAGACTAAAATCAGAGGTGTATCTTTATATTGGCGCATTTTAGGTAATGCAAAATCGTCCAGGTTCGCACGGATGGCACCAATAATATGACCTTTTTTATAGATTTCAGCGGTACGCAAGTCGATGACGACGGCTGAAAAATGATTGATTTGTTCAATAGCTTGAGCGGTACTGATGGTTTTTCCTTGTTTTTTCATCATGATATATTCATAAAGCATAATGATGACGAGCATGACTGCAAATACCACGACTAATTGCCAATGACGGGTAACAAACTGACTGACTTGATCCACACAAAATCCTAGAATGAGACGTTGATTAGGATTATCCCATATTTATTTGATCAATCAAGTATATGTTCGCGATTACCTGAAAGAAAAAATCATTTTTTGTCCCGTGCAATATCCTGATATACTCTTTTTTATATAAGGTAAGTAATTTGCCATGTGACCGCGCGCAGCATATACCCTGAGTATAGAACTGACTCGGGATTAGGATAGTAGTAAGATAAGGACAATCAATGATTCATCCAGTACCTAATTTAACGACAGCTCAAACTGGACCGCTATTACCTATAGAAGCACATATTTTGCAGGAGGTTGCTGCGATCGAAGCTTGGTTTCGTGAAGCTTGGGTGCAAACTCCGGCGCCATTGATGTCTTCAGTTGATTTGCGACATGCGGGCTTTAAACTAGCACCTGTGGACACTAATTTATTTCCAGCCGGTTATAATAATCTCAATCCAGATTTTATCCCGTTGTGTGTGCAGGCGCTGCAGTCATGTTTGGGTAATCACTGTCAGCGTATTTTACTGCTACCAGAAAATCATACTCGTAATCAATTTTATCATCAAAATTTGATAATCTTACGCGATATGCTTTTGAATGCTGGCTACCAAGTGCGTTTAGGAAGCTTGAATCCGGAGCAAACCGAGCCCATGGTGATCCAAGTTGGTGCTCTA
>CAISKC010000154.1 GCA_903885895.1 uncultured Legionella sp. | reverse complement strand
TTAATAGAAAACGAACAAGCCAAAACAAATGTGATTGAAATAACCAAAATGGCTAATTAAATAACTAACTCGATGGGCCGGATAAATGGGAATTTACAGCAAAATTTGGACTTGACCGTTTTTGGCGTTCCTGGAGCCAAGATTGATAGTCTTTTTATTGCGCTAAAACATTCTAAAATCCAAATGATTATCTGTCGTCATGAACAAAATGCGGCATTTATGGCTGCTGCATTTGGCCGTCTTACGGGAAAAATTGGAGTGTGTATAGCCACATCAGGTCCCGGAGTAACTAATTTAACAACTGGTTTGGCGACAGCAACCAGTGAAGGAGATCCGGTATTAGCTATTGGTGGAGAAGTTTCCCTCGATGAACGTCTCAAGAAAACACATCAGTCCCTAGACGCGATTAATCTTATGAAAGCTGTTACAAAATACTCGGCAGAGGTGGTTACTGCACATGAATTGGCTGAAATTATGGGTAATGCTATTCGTATTGCTGAGTCTGATCGTCCAGGCGCTGTCTTTGTTTCTTTACCCAAAAATATAGGTTTAACTGATTTTGAGGGCGATCTAATGATTAATTGGGGTAAAAAATCACCCAAAGGTCCTGGAAGCCAGTTAGCCGTTACCGAAGCAGTTAAAGCATTAGATGCTAGCAAACGTCCACTAGTGATCATGGGCATGCAATCATCTTTAGATGAACTCTCGCAACCATTGATCCAATTTTTAAAAAAAACGGGTATCCCATATATTTCGACTTTTCAAGGAGCAGGTGCTTGGATTGAGGAAAAAGGGGCTTCAACCTATGCAGGGCGAATTGGGTTATTTCATAACCAGCCTGCAGATAAATTGCTAGATGTAGCAGATCTTATTATAACCATTGGTTACGATCCCATCGAATACGATCCCTCTATTTGGAATGCTAACAACAAGCGACCTATAATTTGTATTGACACTATTCAGCCTGACCAAGACAATGATTTCATGCCAATCGCCGAGCTCATTGGAGATATTGGAGAATCTTTAATTTTATTGAGTGATGCAGTCAAAATCAAGGTTGATACAGACTATATAAAAGTGGCTAAATACGCTTTCCAGGAACTACAAGCGACGATTTCTGAAGGAAAAAAAATGGATGCATTTCCAGTCCAGCCTTTACGCTTGATTCACGAAATTCAAAAACAAATAACAACCGATACACATGTTGCTCTTGATGTTGGATCTAACTACATTTGGACCAACCGATACTGTGTTACTGACAATGCACGTCAAGTTTTAGTGAGTAATGGTCAACAAACGCTAGGTGTTTCGATTCCTTGGGCAATCGCACTTTTCTTGTTATATCCCAACCAACGAGTTCTTTCAATATCGGGAGATGGTGGATTTTTATTTTCATCCATGGAATTGGAGACTGCTGTTCGTATCGGAGCTAAATTTGTACATGTTATTTGGGATAGTCATTCCTATGATATGGTTGCTTTTCAAGAAGTGGCTCATTACGGTGAGAGCGCCGGAATAAAACTCGGCGCTTACGATGTTGTTAAGATGGCTGAATCGTTTGGTTGTAAAGGCTATAGCATAAAATCAACGGATGAATTACCTCATGTTTTCGAAGAGGCGTTCAAGGCAGAGGTTCCAGTTTTAATTCATGTTCCTGTTGATTACAGCCTGAACACCCGATTGATGGAAGATGTTATCCAAAATTTTATAAACTAACATGAGATGAATCCAATGACTCCTAATAGCCAACGTATTAGTGTGAATATCTCGGCAACTCTCTATGAAGATGTACTGAAACGTTGCAAAGAAACAGGAGAAACATTCGACAATCTTATTCAACATGCACTAGAAAAGCCGTTAGGCGTTGAACATCATACTCTATTCCAAGTATCCACATCGACTGCGTTAGTGCAGGGTGTGTATGAAGGATGTACCACAGTGAGTTCCATTAAGACATACGGAAATTTTGGTCTTGGAACGTATGATGCACTGAATGGAGAGGGTTTGATGCTCGATGGCCATGTCTTTCAAGCATTGAGTGATGGAACCGTAGTCGAGCCAGACAAGGCATGTATGGTCCCATTTTGGGTCAGTACACAGTTTGTAGCCGACCGTACTGCCAAACTACCTATGATTAGTAGTTTGAACGAACTTTGTTCCCAAGTTAATCAATACCGCCCTTCGGAAAATCTATTTTATGCCATGCGGATTGATGGGCTTTTTGAGATGATTCATTATCGCGTTGCCAATAAATCTTCGCCTGGGATAGACCTTGTGTCAGCGACCAGTCAGCAGGCTGAATTTAGGCTCAATAATATTGAAGGAACATTGCTCGGATTTTGGTCTCCTGATTATGCAAAGTCATTCAATATTCCAGGTTATCACCTGCATTTTCTTTCATCGAATCATCAGCATGCTGGACATGTGTTAGAGATTTGCGGCAAAAACCTAACACTACAGATCATGGATATAAACAAAATGATGGTCATCATGCCTAAATCTGAAGGTTTTTTAAAAGCAGACCTATCTATGGATCCGACTATAGCATTGAGCCAAGCTGAAGGCGCTAACCGTGGAAATACGAATTCAAAATAAGAAAAAACCGTGTCATTTAAACAACCCGTTTAAATGTAATTTAGGCTTTGTTTTGAGCGATTTTATGGACTGCGGCATACTCGACTTTTGCCTTGTTTTCAAAAAAAGCCAAAGTCCAGTGTATCGTTTCTTCCAAAATAATTGCGTTTTGTGCTTTGTAAAAATTTTGCGACAAAACCATTAATTTACGTTAGTAGCTACAGTGTCGTGTCTCTGTGCCCAAGGATTCAGTACGATTATGTCCGCCGACCCTACCTTCTTATCCAGATCTCCGTCTTTAACCATCGACCATCCCCCGCCCAGGGCTTGAAATAATGCAACCGTATCTGAAAAACGCATACTTTGACTTTGTACCAAACTCAATAAAGCAGTGAGATACACATTTTCCGCAAACAACAGCTCCAAATAAGATGAAGAACCCAATCTATGTTTCAGTTTCGCTGCGTTGAAACCTTTTTCGGCCGCATCCACTTGATCCTTGGTATGCTTGAGTGCCTCTGCATCCAATTCCAACGCCTTCAAGCTATCCGCTACAGATTCAAATGCATTTAAGACGACTCGTCTATATTGATCCACAGATAAATTATAAGCAGCCTCCGCAGCACGATGTTGAAAATACAATGACCCAGCATCAAAAATAGTACCCGCTAAATTAGCCCCTAAAGCCCAGAATGACGTTGGTCCCAAAGGAAGTGCCGATAAGAAATAGGGAATACTATTTACAGATTGAGAAACTGGCAGATAGCCACCATTAGCGGAGATAGGAATATTCGGCAAACGATTCGCTATCGCTACACCAACTTGTGCACTAGCAAAATGCATATTAGCTTCAGCAGCTCGAATGTCCGGACGGTTATCAATCAATTGTGATGGTAAAGATAGTGGCAAATCTCTCGGTAAAACAAAATCACGCAAAGTAAACGTCTCATCCAAATGTTCGCTCGAATAACGGCCTAACAAACTCGCCAGCAAATGCCGGTTTTGTGCTAATTGTAAACGTAATACCGGCAACGAAGCTTCTGCTTGCGCCAAGACAGCTTGTTGTTCCGCAACGGCCTCTATGCCTATTGCACCTAAACGCTTTTCGTTGCTGAATGCTTGTAATACTTTTCGTAAGATTTTAATAATACGCTCGGTGGTTGCAATTTGCCCGCGCAATGATGCTTCTTGAATAGCCGTCAATACAACATTCGATGTTAAGGTCAAATAAACCGCTTCATATTGATAAAGTGACGATTCTTCTAACGCTGCAGCAGATTCTACACGACGTCGCGTAATGCCAAACACATCAGGTAAATAGGAAACACTGAGACTTTCGGTGGTCAACGTATAGAGATAAGCATTTGAAGATAAATTACTCGCCAATGTTCCAGCTGTCTGTTGTCGTACAGGATTATAATTACCCGTCAATAAAGGCAAGTAAGCCGTGCGAGCAACTTTGGTCGCCTCATGCGCCATCTGTAAACGCGCACCCGCAGCACCTATATCAGGATTCGCTTGCAACGCTTCTTTAATGAGATGATCCAAAGCGGGAGAATGAAATACCGTCCACCACTGCTTGGCAATTTTTTGATTGATATTAAAATGCTGTTGTGTGCCACCAATAGTAGGCGTCGTCACAGTTTTAGCTGGTATAGGACGTTCTGTGTAATGCTGAATTTTGGGCGCTGTGGGTCGATGAAAATTAGGCCCGACTGCACATCCCGTCGGTAGCAAACCTAAACCAATTAGCCACAAACATCTCATCGGAGAGGGACTGCGTCGCATGAATTCACAAAACCGTTGGATCATCATAATGGATCTCGATCTGGCTGAGTCGCCCATTTATGACGCATGGCGACGGTTTGTTCCTCAATCCAATAATACAATGCGGGCAGTAATAACAAAGTCAGTGCGGTTGCAGAAATCAATCCTCCCACAATGACCGTTGCCAAAGGTCGTTGTACGTCCGAGCCCAAACCATGCTTCATTGCCGCAGGAATCATCCCTATTGCTGCCACTGTTGCCGTCATTAATACAGGTCGCAAACGCTCTTGAGCACCTCCAATAATACTTTCCTTCAAAGAGGTAGGACTTTTCTTGCGTTGCCAACGATTTAAATTAGCAATCATAATAATCGCATTTAAAATCACCACACCAAATAATGCAATGAACCCCACAGCGCTCGATACATTCAAGGTCATACCACGTAAAAGTAAGGCGCATAACCCACCAAACATCGCCAAAGGAACGGTCAACAATATCAGTCCAGGGTGACGTAAATTACCAAATTGAGCAAACAATAAAATAAACATGAGACCCAATAACATCGGGATAATCACTTTAAACCGAGCTTGTGCGCGTTGTTGGTTTTCTAATTGACCACCCATGACGACTTGATAATCTGTATGGTTATAAGGTACTTTTTCAGCAATTTGTTGGTTTGCTTCCTTCGTAAAAGAAAGCAAATCACGTCCACGTAGATTCAGTCGAACAATCAATTGTCTATGCATCATTTCATGCGTAACCGTTGTTTGTCCTAAGGCATAATATATTTTTGCTAATTTTGACAATGACACCAGTGCCCCCGTAGAACTGGTCATCAATAAACGCCCTATTTCTTCAGGATTGGAACGATATTCTTTCGGAAAACGCACCGTCAAATCATAAAAGCGCTCTTGGAGATAAATTTGCGAAATCCCTTCCCCACCAATACCAGTTTGAATCAAATCCATCACATCAGCAATATTAATTCCCAACCTCGCAATGGCATGCCGATCCACTTCCACTCGTAGCTCGGTCATAGGCGGCTCTTGATCAATAATCACATCCTGGGCGCCGTGTACTTGTTTTAACACTTGCACAATGTTCGTAGCAATTTGTCGCATTTCTACCATATCGTTGCCATATATTTTCACAACCAAATCACTGTGCGCGCCGGCAACTTTGTCCAATACGCCATCAATCATTGGCTGAGTAAAGGCGACATGCATACCAGCCAATTTTTCGTAACGCTCGGATAAGGTAGCAATCAATTTTTGTTTGTTCATACCCGCAGGCCATGCTTTATAAGGCTGTAACGTGACAGCACATTCCACATGCGAAGGCATAAAAGGATCCGTTCCATCATCATTACGTCCCAGTTGAGACACGATATGTGACACTTCTGGAGATTTCAGGGTCGCAGCTCGTAACTCATCAGCCATAGCACTCGCTTTATCCAAAGAAATCCCAGGGGGTAAGGTGACTTGTAACCACAATGATCCTTCATCTAAATAAGGTAAGAAATCTCGACCAATATAAGACCCTAATATCACCACAAATACTAATGTACTGAAATACAGGATGAACAACAATTTGGTCCGACCAATCAAATACTCTAATGCCTCACCATAACGCGGTTTTAACCAAGTAAGAAAGGGATTATGATAAATATGCACAGGATTATGATAAGCTCTGAAGGCCAATCCTGGTATCAAAAACAACGCTGCCAACAATGCGCCAATCAAAGCAAACCCCACAGCAAAAGCCATAGGTGCAAATAATTTATACTCAATATCTTGAAAAGCAAACAAGACAGAATAGGCGGTAATAATCACTAAAATCCCAAAAAATATGGGTTGCGTCACTTGTAGCGTGGCAGTTAATACATCTGACTCACTTAGGATTGCTTGTTTTTTTTCCTCACGGCGACGTAAAATATTTTCCGTAACTACAATAGCACCATCAACAATAATACCGAAATCGATGGCACCTAAAGATAAGAGATTAGCTGGGATATTAAAATTGTACATGCATATAAATGCTATGACCAAAGCGATAGGAATGGTAATCGCCACAATCAACGCAGCGCGAACACTTCCTAAGAAAAACAACAATACCAAAGTCACCAAACCCATTCCATACAACAAAGTATCTCCGACTGTATGCACTGTCGCATGGACTAATTCTGAACGGTCAATATATGGAACAATTTTGACGCCCTTAGGTAAAATATTGTGATTTAAATCGTTAACCGCAGCATGGATCTCGTTGATCACTTTAGAAGGATTTTCTCCTTTTAGCATTTGCACGATCCCTTCTATGACATCAGGCTGTGCATCTTTTCCGACAATCCCCCTTCGTTGTTTATGACCCAAGCGCACGTCGCCTAAATCTTTCACATAAACCGGGATCCCTCCAGATTGAGTCACCATAATATTGCCAAAATCTTTTAAAGTATGAACCAATCCCAAACCACGAATCACAATACTTTGTTCACCATGCGTTAAAATGGAGCCACCAGCGTTCTGATTATTGGCGATGATGGCCGCTTTAATGTCTTTTAATGCCAACTGATATTTGCTCAGTTTTAAGGGATCGAGTTCCAATAAAAATTGCGTGGTGATGCCGCCAAAATTGGTAATTTCCACCACACCTGGCACTTGTTTTAAACGCGGGATCACTTTCCAAAACTGCAATTCGGATAATTCGCGCGTATTATAGATTTCAGAGCTCAACGTATAACGATAAATCTCCCCAATGGGGGATGTGAGAGGATCTAAGCCAGGACTCGCATTGTAAGGTAAAGAAACTTGAGCAATTTTTTCTAATAAACGCTCGCGAGACCAGTAGTTATCTGTCCCTTCACAAAACACAACCGTAATCAAAGACAAGCCAAATGTGGAACGCGAACGAATCACCGTCACGCCTGGCGTCGCCAGCAACGCTCGTTCTAAAGGAATTGTAATTTGTTGTTCTATTTCTGCAGCGGCCAGGCCATTCACTTGCGTAATCACTTGCGAAGTGACTGGAGCAATATCAGGATAAGCTTCCAACGGGATTTTAGTCCAGCAATACCATCCATAGACTAATATCAATGCAAATACCAACAGCATAACACCGCGCCGCTTAAAACATTGCGTGACAAACTGTTCAATCATTGAGAATAATTCCCCCAGTCATTGCAACACGTTCCTGATCGGCTAGGCCAGATTCAATTTCGATTTTATCATCTAATTGCAACCCTACTTTCACCACGCGTGGTTCAAACTGCCAAGGCGCTACCTCCACAAACACAATACTATCAAAGCCGCGTTGAATGACTGCCGTCATTGGTAATAATATGCGCTGACGAGCAAGCCTGTGAAATTTCACACGAGCAAACATATTAGGCCGCATTTCATTATTAGGGTTGTCCAAAACCAACCCGACTCTCACCGTCCTCGTATCCGCATTGAGGATGGGATCGATAAATCCTACTTTTGAAACAAACGATTTATCCAAACGTTCAAATACCACTTGTGTTTCTTGTCCTAAGAAAAAATCTGGTAAATCATGCTCTTGTGCACTTGCTACCAGATAAATCTGAGATAAATCCGCAACCGTCATCACCGACTGAGTCAGATCAGACCAATAACTCCCGACACCGGCACTGACCGCCGTCACCACACCATTAATCGGTGAGCGAACCGTCAAATGTCCCTGAGTATCTTGTTCTGATGGGCTAATATGTAATGCTTGCAAACGTGCGACGCTGCGATGAAATTCTGCGCCCGCCTGGCTCATACCACTTTCAGCCTGCTCTAAATCTCGTAGGGAATTAATTTCATAACGCGCTAATTCTTTCTGACGTTTTAAATTTTCCTCAGCAAGTTTATAATTAGCTTCTGCCGTCGTTCGGTCAGAAATGGCTTGCGCTAAATCAGGAGAAACTAAGGAATATAAAGGCTCCCCTACTGTCACAGGCTGGCCTAAGGTTTTAAATATTTTGGAAATTTGCCCAGATAGGGGTGGAAATACCGCTACAGTTTGAGCAGGGATAGATTGTACCGTTGCTGGAACTATCACGGTGGAAACCACCGATTGAGGATGCACAACCTCCACACGCACAACTGAGCGCAATGCAGAATTTTCAGGGACAATTAAACGCGGCCCTTGATAGATGATCGGAACCGTCGCCACATTAACCTGCTTGGTTTGTCTAACACAATGCACGACCAGACTCAGCATTGTAAGCATGGCGACTATCCATAACACCCTTTTATAAGGCTGTGATCTAATATGCTGCCACCACAATACCAACATCCTTTTGACCATTGTCGGTTCTCATAAGATCTTAGGCAATCTTCATGGTAGCAAGTTTCATTCTGAACGACAAACTCTTCGTTACAAACTCAAAGCAAACGGCTCTTACTCGACTTTAGCTTTTTTTAAAAATTGACTAATAACTCGTCTTTGCGAGCGTTAGTGAAGCATAGATTGGGATCTACCCATAGCTCCACCTTATTTTTTTAAAAGTGTAAACTATGTGCCCGGTTTAATGTGTAAAGAGTGTACCCGGTTTGTACCC
>CAISKC010000153.1 GCA_903885895.1 uncultured Legionella sp. | reverse complement strand
TCTATGAGAAAAAAAGAAATTGCTTCATCGTGATCACTCTGAGATAATTTCTTCGCTTGCAAAAACAACGGAATATTAGGTGATCACACTAGGCGATAATCGGTGATCACGTTCGCAGGAATACCCACTATAGTAATTAAAACGAGGATTATTTTAAAATGAGGCGTTCTAATGTCAATTCAACGCAATTTTGGGATTTTGCTCAAAAAACGATTATTTAATCAAAATTTCAATCATTAATACTACTTACAATTATTTCGTTATTTCAATCCGGTGTCGGGTATGCAGATACTTGCTCTGGGCAGAAAGAGAATGTTTCGAGATGTCCATCTAATTTAGATGGCACGTGTACCAAAGAAAATAGTTATTGGTGTTCGGGCAGTAGTGATTGCTTCCAATGCGTGAATGCCAACACTGGGATATGTACCCCTATCGCTTGTACATCTCCGTCTTGCGCAGCTACTGGTACTACTTGTGGTGAAAATGAAACAACCCAATGCGCTAGTTGTTGCTCAACACCCGCAACTAATTGCACGGGCCCCAATGGAAACCAAGTCTGTACGTGCCCATAAGTTTTGGTTTAAAAAAGGGGGCGTTGCGGGAAATAACGTCCTTTAATTCACATAACTCAATAAAGCTCATCAATGGCACATAATAAAACAATATTAATCGTATTTTAACTCAATGGTTTTTTAGGTCTTTTATCAAAATACTCTATCCCTATTTTTGATCTCTTGTTTAAATATATTTAGATGAAATTCGATTAAAAACTAAAAAACATTGGCTTTTCAAAAGTATCTGCCACTGCGGGGAGATCCTTCGTTGCACTCAGGATGACGTGCTTAGAGATACGTTAAATATATATTTTGATAAAAATTTGAACAAATCCATTTTATTGTCTATAATTTAATCAATAGGAAGTAAACATCAAAAGGAGTACATCATGAAATGGATTATGCTTGCTAATTCTAATGACTGTCGAATTTATGAATATGATAAGCAGGATAAACATCTTGCGTTGGTTGAGGAAATTTCTCATCCGGAAAATCGATTGAAAGGTTCTGATTATTGGACCACTGATGCGCCAGGGCATTATCGCTCGCAAGGCACGCATCGTGGTGCTTATAGTGAAGTTAATCCACGAGAGCAATCTATCGATGAATTTGCGAATGAGATTGCGAAACGCTTGGATAAAGGCCGCAATCAGCATGCTTTCGATGACGTGACGTTGATTGTGCCAGCTAGAATGGAAGGGTTGTTGTTCAAACATTTGAACAAACATACCAAAGAGTTGATCGATCTGATCGTACAAAAAAATGTTATTTTTCTGTCCGAACATGAATTATCACTCTATTTGGATAAATTGTTTAGTAAGTCACGTAAAACGCACTAAGTAGGTAAAAAAGTAAAAAAACAGACCTTAGGGTCTGTTTTTTTGCTTATTACGCCAAATCAAAAAGAAGGCTGGCAAAATCATCACAATCATACCACCTGAAAATATGATGCGAAAATGGAGGGTATCTCCCATGGACAATGCT
>CAISKC010000152.1 GCA_903885895.1 uncultured Legionella sp. | reverse complement strand
GCAATATATCAGTCAGTTGCTCCATCTCTGGTTTTTGTTTGGCATTGTATTTATCTGCTAGGTTGTATGGGTGGTGTTTCCGTTCATCTCTATGGTTTTTGGCAGCAGACCTAGGCATAAATGCTCCAATAGAAAACTAATTGAGTTAATATTATACATAAATTTGGATTGAAATACAAGGGTTCACATTGCAAAGATGCTCGTTAATTTATGAAAGATGTCTATTAACCCACGGCATCATGGATAATCCATTCACGGCCTGCGCCATGTTGTGGATCAGGGATCCAAAGTAGATTAGGGGTGCTAGCATGCTCCGGTGCTGTGGCACTTTTTAAGGCTACAGCAATTTTATATCTGGCATTGAGTTTTTGTAAGCTGGGCCATACAGTGTTAGAGCTATTACTACGATCCACAATCACCAATTGGTTATTACGAAATACAATCGTAACAGGACGGTCTTTCAAAGACTGTTTGAGGAGGTAATCCATTTGCCGCCATTTGGCTATTTGCTGCCGTGATTTATCTGCATCCGAAGGGAATTGTTGGTAGGCGACTCGAGCTTGCGGATTTTGTGAAAAAGTGAAAAATTTGCTGTAACTGGGTTTTTGTCTCAGTAAAAAATCACACAAACTATCAATCATTGAACGGTATCGTCCGGACACATTAGGAGAGGTACCAGGCCGCGTATTGATAAACATAGCGAATGCTAGAGTATGACCGTTCGCAGTGTATAGATAGCCGGAGAGGCTCATAATACCGGTCATGGAGCCGGTCTTGGCACGTACTAATCCTTTTTGAGTGGGTTTGCGCAAACGTCGTTTGAGCGTCCCATCTTGACCGGCAATCGGTAATGCAGAAATGTACTCATAAGTTAATGGAAACCGTTCGTATAAATAGCGTAAGAGTGAAACGGTTTGCTCTGCAGTCAATAGATCATGCCGTGACAAACCAGAGCCATCTATTAGTACAGAAGATTGCATATTAATGCCGGTTTGTTGTTGGAGAAATTGTTTGACAACCAGTTCTGCTTGTTGCCAGTCGACAGGGCTCCCCTTGATTTTTCGGGCGGCGTGCAGAAATAGGCTGTTTGCGTAGAGATTATCGGAAGGTTTTAACGTTTCAGCCATTAATTGTGTAATGGGTTGAGAGGTATGCGTGGCCAATAGCATTGAAGGATTGTTTTCTCCTATGATCACGGAGCCGTCTAAGAGAATACCTTGGTTTTTCAGCGTGACTTTGATTAACGCTTGTGCGTGACTAAACGGATTTTTAACGGCAATACGTTCTTGCACTGCGCCCTGGCGTTGTCCTATTTTACCTCGTACTACCAAATGATTGTCATCGGTAGTGGTCACACTGATCCCACCAGCACCTGCTGCAGTGGTAACTTGATTGTCTAAAATAAAGCTGCCTTCCGGCCCAGAATATTCTACAAGAGCAGGTTGACCAACCTGAGAAGAGGGGTTGATAGTGATGGTGACGCGATTTTCGTCAATAATCAAAGGGGCTAATGATGCGCCGTAACTGTAATATAAATCTTTTGGAACGATACCTGGTGGGTGTGCTTGAGTATGAGAGAAATCACTGACTAAGATCACCGAGCCAGCGATGCGTTCAACTCCCAATACTTTGAGACTAGACAATAATTCATTGAGATTAGCACTGGAAAAAGTAGGATCTCCTGGGAGATGTAAGTAAAGGGATCCATTGAGCGTCCCAGCTTGAATCGAATTGGCATCGGTGCTGAGTTGAGTTTGAAAATGGTAATCAGGGCCTAAAGCAAGCAGTGCCGTGGCGTCTGAGAATAGCTTCATATTGCTGGCAGGGATAAAGGTTTGTTTGATAGCGCGTTGATATAATGTTTCACCTGTATTTAAATCAACCACCATCATCCCGAAATTAATGTTCGGGTCAATTTTATGGATGATATTATCAATAGGTTTTTGGAGACTATTGGCCAATACAGATGAACACAAGACCCAAGCGCATAAACCAAAAGTGGTTCTTATCATTAAAAATCCTTCAGAATGAAATTTATTTGATTACCCTATCTTAATCTTTTCGGCGGTTTTGATCATCGAGTCCTAAAATAGGGGGCGATCTGATGGATGTCCGAGGATGTGAAAGGTATATTGTGATCATCATAACGTAAGCCTTTCCATTCTAGAAGACTTGACAAGCGACATTTGTAAATTTTTATAAAGTTGCGTACGGTGAGTGCGGAATAAAATCATGGTGGCAGGATCTGAACAAGGGCAAAATAGCCTTATTTTCAAGGAGAATCCGTTTCTGTTCACAGGATTATCCACAGATATTGTGGATAATTAGCTATAAACGCTAATAAATATCGTTGATATATTGTTATATTTTTCAATGAGTTATGAAATAATGTTGGGTTGTTGGTCAATTTGAACAAATAGCCAAACAAAAAGTTATCCACAATTTTATAAATTTGCATATTGTCAATGTAAAAATAGGAAAATAGTCCTTGTTTATTCCGGTTTCCCTTGTTAGAATATCGACCTAAATTAGGTGAGTGCGACTCAGCTACGAATATGAAAATGATCCTATTTTGAGGATAGTTTAGGAGTACAAGATGGCGCAAACGAGCGTACTAAAAGCTGCGATTGTCAACGAATACAAACGTGCTGAGGGCGACACAGGTTCCCCTGAAGTTCAAGTCTCATTGATGACGGGTAGAATTAAATATTTAACAGAACATTTTAAAACGCATAAGAAGGATTTTCATTCGCGTTTAGGCCTACAGAAGCTAGTAAATAAGCGTCGTAAATTGTTGAAATATTTGAAGAAATCAGATTTAGGTCGCTATGCTGACTTAATCAAGAGATTAGGACTGAGAGATTCTTATTAAGATTTTTAATAAGTTGATGACATCGATTCACTCTGATTTTTCAATAAATGAACCGGTGTATGTCCGACATCACGTTTTAGTGATATCAATAAACAAAAAGGCGCAAACGATTGCGCCTTTTTTATTCTTCCACATAATCTGAGGAACAGAATGATGGCAAAAATTACAAAAGAAATTCAGTTTGGTGATCACCAACTGGTATTAGAAACAGGTGAAATTGCACGTCAAGCGGATGGTGCTGTGTTTGCTTCAATGGCTGGCACTCAAGTTTTGGTGACGGTCGTAGGTAAAAAAGACGGTGCGGAGAAAAATAACTTTTTCCCTTTGATGGTCGTATACCAAGAAAAATTTTATGCAGCGGGTAAAATTCCCGGTGGCTTCAACAAACGAGAAGGTCGTTTGAGTGAAGAAGAAACACTCCGTTCTCGTTTGATCGATCGTCCTCTGCGACCATTGTTCCCAGAAGGATTTATGAATGAAGTGCAAATCATTGCTACAGTCATGTCTTTAAATCCGGAAGTACCGGCTGATATCGTCGCTTTAATTGGTGCTTCTGCAGCATTGGCGATTTCAGGTATTCCATTTGATGGCCCAGTTGGTGCAGCGCGCGTTGGCTATCAAGATGGTATCTATTTACTGAACCCAGGACCTAAAGCTTTAGAACAGTCTGCTTTAGACTTGGTGGTGGCTGGTACGGAAGATGCTATTTTAATGGTGGAATCCGAAGCGCGAGAATTGAGCGAAGAAGTGATGTTAGGTGCTGTGTTATTCGGTCATGAAATGATGAAACCAGTTATTCGCATGATTCAAGAACTTGCTGAAGAAGGTGGCAAGTCCACATGGCCGCTTTCTGAAGTTCGCGATGAAGATGCATTGCTTGAACGCGTGAAAGAAGTGGTCCATGCCGATGTGGTTCAAGCTTATGCTAACAAAGACAAACAAACTCGTTATCAAAAACTTGCCGAAATTCGACAAACTGTGGTGTCTGCAGTACAAGCGGAGCATCCGGATTTCGCATCAGATCGTATTTTTGCGATGGTTGATCTTTTGGAAAGAAATTATGTGCGTCAATTGATTTTGGATGGAGAACCGCGTATCGATGGACGTGATCGTCAAACAGTGAGACCTATTGCGATTCGTACGCATGTCTTAGATCGCGTGCATGGTTCTGCTTTATTTACTCGCGGTGAAACGCAAGCGATTGTAGCGGCAACCTTAGGGAATGACCGTAATGCACAGCTTTTAGATAAATTGGAAGGTGAATTTAAAGATCGCTTTATGTTGCATTATAACTTCCCTCCTTATTCAGTGGGCGAAACGGGCATGATTGGCAGTCCTAAGCGCCGTGAAATTGGTCATGGACGGTTAGCTAGACGTGGTTTGGCTGCAGTATTGCCTAGTACACAAGAATTCCCATATGTTGTACGTCTTGTTTCTGAGATCACAGAATCCAATGGATCCAGCTCGATGGCAACTGTTTGTGGCGCAAGTTTGGCTTTAATGGATGCTGGCGTTCCTTTGAAGGCACCTGTAGCGGGTGTTGCTATGGGGCTTATCAAAGAAGGCGAACGGTTTGCGGTATTGACCGATATACTAGGTGATGAAGATCATTTGGGCGATATGGATTTCAAAGTCGCTGGTACTTGGAATGGTGTGACAGCACTGCAAATGGATATTAAAATTAAGGGTATTACGCAAGAAATTATGGAACAGGCACTTGATCAGGCATTGCATGGTCGCCGCCATATTCTAGAGGTGATGAGTCATTCGTTATCTGAACACCGTGAAGAATTATCTACGCATGCGCCTCGTATCGTTACTATGAAAGTCGCGGAAGATAAAATTCGCACTGTCATTGGCAAAGGTGGCGCTACTATCAAAGGCTTGATTGAGAGTACTGGTGTGGCAATTGATATTGATGACACAGGCTTGGTGCAATTGTTCTCGCCTAATTTGGATGCTTTGGAAGAAGCCCAACGCCAAATTAAAGTATTGGTGGCTGAGATTGAAGTGAACAAAACTTATCATGGTAAAGTTTCTAAAATCGTTGATTTTGGCGCATTTATTAATTTGTTACCAGGGAAAGACGGCTTATTACACATCTCGCAAATATGTTCAGATCGTTCGCAAAAAGTGGAAGATGTATTGAAAGAAGGCGATGCAATTTCAGTATTTGTTGCTGGGATCGATAAACAAGGTCGTGTGAAATTAGAATGGAAAGACAAGCCTGGCGCTTCTGAGCAAGCAGCAGTAGAAGTTGAACCGTCTCCTCAGGTAGATGAGGATGATGAAGAAGCTTAAGCCATGTGGATATTTCGCTTGTTAAAATAGGGTGGTACGATACGATGAAACAGAAACCCGCTCGATTTGGTATTTATTTATTGCCAAATTTATTTACAACTGCCGCATTGTTTGCGGCATTTTATTCATTAGTTGCCTCGATGAAAATGCAGTACGAGACAGCCATTATCGCAATGTTTATTGGTATGATAGCGGATGGATTGGATGGTCGTATTGCTCGATTGACCAATACACAGACAGAGTTTGGTGCAGAGTACGATAGCTTGTCAGATATGGTCAATTTTGGCATCGCGCCATCTTTGTTATTGTATGGATGGATGTTGCATCGTCTAGGTAAGATAGGGTGGTTAATTGGTTTTGTGTATACCGCAGCAGTGGCATTACGTTTGGCGCGGTTTAATACGCAATTAGAAACTGCCGATAAGCGATATTTTCAGGGGTTGAGTTCAACCCTTGCTGCAGCAGCCCTTATTTCCTCTGTTTGGGTTTGCCTACAAAATGATTGGGACAATCAGTTTGTTTTGATTGGTATCGCTGGTTTAGCGCTGGTCTTAGCTGTTTTGATGGTTTCTAATATTCGATACCATAGTTTTAAGGAATTGGATTTTAAAGGCAAAGTGCCATTCTTGTATGTGTTGGTATTGGTGGGCGCATTTGCTGCAGTGGCGTTAGATCCTTCTTCCGTTATCTGGTTGGCGTCTATGTTGTATGCTGGTTCAGGTCCATTTCAAACTTTAATGACGGTCCAACGTGTGCGTAAACAACGACGTGTGTTGAAATTGCGCCATAGAAAAACAGATTAGAAATAATTTTAGGATCCGTTGCGCCCTATGTCATCCTGAGTGCTGCGAAGGAACTACTTGCAGTGGCAGCTTTGTTGGATGACGTAGATGGTGCTTTGGTTGCTGTAGAGGCCTTATTCAGCTTCATGGAACCGGTCCTGAATCAGAGCCACCAAAGCTTTCTCCATGTCTTCCTCATCCGCTCCATTCATGCGTAACGTTAAGATCGTACCTAGTTTCGCAGCGAGCATCATGACACTCATAATACTTTTACCATTAATGGTTTGTTGATCTTTTATCACCTCTAATTGGCTTTGAAAGCGAGCTGCGGTAGATACAAACTTTGCAGACGCACGTGCGTGGAGACCAAGTTTATTGATGAGGGTGATTTGAATTTCTCGCATGGGATGATACTCGGTAAATGGTTATTTGGTAGATTGATATGTTATCAAAAGTAGGTTGAGCCTTGACCGAACCTACTTTCAATAAGCCACATACCGTCTTATTTTTCTTTATGCTTCAGTAATTGTGTTTCCAATTTCGTCAACATCTGATCAATAGAGTGATACATATCTATTGATTTTGCTTTTGCGTGTCCTTCAAATTGTGCGACGTTGATTGTTGCTTCAGCGATTTGCTCTTCTCTTTCAACCGCTAATACCACAGATATACCAATAATAGGTGAAAAATGATGGCTTAATTTTTCTGCTTTTTTATGAATATATGCTTTCAAAGCATCTGTTAGATCAATATTTCGCCCACTGATTTGAATATTCATCATTGTTCTCCATTAAGATGTTATGTGCAACATTCTAAGGGATCCAAATAGAAATGCATAGAGTCAAATTCTAATTCATTTGCAGAGAAGAGCATATATTAAGAGGTTGCCATCCCCGTTTGCACGGAGACGACACTCTAAAAGAGGGGATACTCAGCTTACTTAACTTTCTTTTCTTTAAAAATAACGTGTTTACGTACAACAGGATCATACATCATCAACTCCATTTTTTCTGGGTGATTACGCGGATTTTTTGTCGTAGTTTTATAATATCCTGTTTCCGCGGTGGATTCCATTTTAACTTTTATAGTAACTGCAGCCACTTATATACCCCTTGATTAAATTTTTTCGCCTTTGTCACGTAACCTTTGTAAGACTAGATCAATGCCTAACTTATCAATGGTACGCATACCACGCGCACAGAGTTTAAGAGAAACAGAACGATTTTCACTTTCTACCCAATACGTATGAGTTTGGATATTAGGTAAGAAACGTCGTCTTGTTTTGTTGTTAGCATGTGACACACGGTTGCCAGTAATTGGGCGTTTTCCGGTGACTTGACATACTCTTGACATAATTTTACTCCACATTGGATATTTCTGTGCAATATTAAGCTAAAAATATTCAGCAATTTTGCAAATTTAATTGAAAGGGGTTATTTATATCAAATTACTAAGAGTGATGCAAGAAATATTGACTATATAGCTTGTAACAAATCAGCCAAATCATCCGCATGGTCTTCTTCATCTTTTAAGATTTCTTCTAACATGCGACGCGTCGTGCTGTCATATAAGCCAAACCATTGAATCAAATTGCGGTATACCATGATAGCAATGCGCTCCGCAACCAGATCTTCTTCGATGAGTTTTAATAAGTTTTTACCTGCACCATATTCAGTTGCAGTGCGTGCTGCGACGGTACTGGGATTAAAATCTGGGTCGCCGCCTAATTGATTGATTCGTTCTGCGATCATCAGCATATGCCGTTCTTCATCTTGAGCATGTTCCAAAAATTCAGCAGCAACTTGGGGTTTGTTGATTCCTTTTGCGATGATTTGGTGATGACGATAACGCAATACACACATGATTTCAGTTGCCAAAGCCGCGTTTAAATGGCGAATGGCTTCATTCAGATCTAAAGCATAATCTTCGGTGACAGCGCCGTTTTCTAGGTATTGATTGGCTTGTTGTTTCACCGTATCTAGATCATATATTTTATGTTTTTGCATGATGGCGTCCTTGAAAAAATGAAAGTTATACTTTAAGTATAGACCAATTTTTATCCATCAGTGTGTGCTGTATTTAAACTAGTTTGATTGGCCTGCAGTCTGGCAGTATCTCTCAATTAAATTTATGCCATTTTTTGACCGGTTGAAGAGGAGGGTGACGCCAACAGTTTGTATTCATCCGTTTCTTTCAGTAGGGTCACCATATGTTGGACACCCTCTTTAAAAGGGTGGTTTTGCAAAGGTGCTAATAGCTCATCGAGTTGTGGGAGTAATGTCTCTAATAATGCGTTGTCTTCGGGATTATCCTTAACAATAGTGATGATATGTTCTATGAAGGACATGCAGATCTTGAAAATAGCTTGGTCAGCTTTATTTTGAGGCTGATCGCTATAGTCGCCCATAAGTAGAAATAATTGAAAGACATCACCCCATTTATCAGTGTTTGTAGAAGCCAATGTGTGATATTCGTTAGTTTTTTTGAGTAATTTCATGTGTTCTTCTACTTCATCTTTAAAAGGATGATCGTGTAAAGGCGCTAAAATAATGTCAAGTTGTGTGAATAATTCATCTAATAACGCAGTGTTTTCTTTCTCATATTGAATAATAGCGATGATTTTTTGTACGATAGGCATGCAATTTTCAAAAATATTTTTCTCAGATGCTTCTTCAGTTTCATCACTGTATTGCCTCATGATTTGGATTAAATCAAAGACATTTTTCCATTTATAAGCATTGTTCGCTGGATCATTGGGAGATATGATTTTCTCATTTTTAGCGTGTAGTATTTGTTGAGCAGCATCTACTAGTTTTGGTTTATATTCTTGAGTTTCTTGTGCAGTAGCAAGCATAAACTCGGTTGCGATTCGTATGAGATTAGTGGGTGTTGTGAAGGCTTGTATGTTAGTCTGTATGGCTTGAAAATCATTTTCGCTGAGTGGTCGTTCGGCATCGTGTGCGATGAGTGTCGTTACAAAAACTTTGATCTTAGCTAATAGGTTTACATAATCTTGAGATATAGGTTGTTTCATCGACAGATCCAGCAGGTCTAATAACAATTTTCCGACAGTGCTCATGGCGTTCCATTGCTCACTATTCGATAAATGGTCTTCCTTGTTAAATGCTTGAATAGCATCATACAATGCTTTTTTTTGTTCGTTGACGGCACGTTTTGTGAAATAACCTTGGCCGCCGCCATAGACTTTGATGGCTGTTGAACGTGCTGATTCAACAGATTGTACCAACAGTGGCATCATTTCGCTTAGCAATGCATCCAGTGTTTCGTCTTGGTAATAGTCCGGATTATTTGTTAGGGTCTGCTCGAGGCGCTCAAGATTATGCCAAGTAGGATGGATCAGAAATTCGAATATTCGTAATTTTAATGGGTTAGCGTCATGCAGTTTATAATAGTGTTCTAATAGAGGCGTCGCTTTTTCTTTGCTCAGACGTAGAAAAATGTGATATCGGGCGCTTTTTCTTCCTCTCATATCAAATTCGGCATGCATATACCCATGATCTTTCAAAATGCTATGTTTTCAATAGCTGAAAATTGTCATTAATTCGCCCATCCAGAGCACCTCCAATATTGGGCAAGATAATGGAAAAAAACTCTCTGATAGCATCCTTGAAATCTTTGGCACTTTT
>CAISKC010000151.1 GCA_903885895.1 uncultured Legionella sp. | reverse complement strand
TTTTTTTGAATCTTTAATCCCAGGAATCTCAATATCCAATATCACTGCGGCCGCCACCACAGGTCCTGCTAAGGGACCACGCCCTACTTCATCTACACCTGCTATCATAAATTATCCACTCCCAAGCTTTTCTGACATTTGTGGATCAATAAACTGGCGCACGCACATGCAAAATAGATCACCGCTATCCACCCTACATAGTTTGCTATACTACGGTTGCCATCCAACGCAAACAAATGATTCCCCAACTCAGTTCCTGCTGCCAAACTACACATCGTTATCGTACTAATCAATGCCGAAGTGGTTCCTGTGCCAATCTGAGTAGAGAACAAAATAAAGCGATATAACGGCGTGGCAGCCATCCCATATCCCAAACAATAGATCACCAAACCTGGCATCAAACCAAAAGGTTCTACACCATAAAAATAAGGAAACAAGCACATGAGAGCCAGTCCAAAAAAAACAATCATGCTGCCAATGAAAGACAGACGCAGGATCGAACAACGACGTGACAAATAGGATAATAAAATATTCGCTACAATAATGGCACCAAACACGGGGATTTGCCAAACCCCATACATGACCATAGACATATGCGCCCTACTCACCAGCATCACTGGCGATAAAGCAATCCAGACGACGCAAGGAATACCCAGCATGGCATGTGCGAACGTACCCAAAACAAATTTAGGATGTTGGGCTAAAATTTTGTAATTCCCTAAGATCGAAGATAAAGAAATATTAATCCGTTTGATCATTTTTCCATCATTCTTTATCTGCCCAACCGATTCTGGCATATAATGCCATGGGCCCCATAACGCCAATACAGACAAGCCTCCAATCAAATAAAAAATCGCACGCCAGGTTGCGTATTGCAAAAAAACCGAACCCGCCAAGGGACCCAGTAAAGGGGCTAAAATAGCCACGTTTGCCATGATTGCAATCACACGGATGGCATCTTCATCCGAAAAAATTTCTTGTAATAACGCATAGCCCACGACATGGATATAACATAAGCCCATGCCTTCAAAAAAACGGCCTATTAGGAATTGATCCATAGTGTGTACCCACGGCAGCAACAAAGTAACCACTGAGAACAACGCACTTCCTAGCAACATCACTGGTCGTCGCCCAAAACGGTCTGAAATAGGGCCTAACAATAATTGGAGCGAAGCACCGCCTAAAATATAAGCCGTCAAAGACGTCGCAATGCGTGATTCATCCGCCTGGAAATCCTGAACCACTGTGAGCATGCCCGGCATAATCATATCATTGGCGATGTAGACTAAAAACTCATAGAACACCAAATAAGCTGCAAATAATATGGCATGTTTACGGGTAATAGCGATGAGCGGATTAATCATGAGGGATCAGCTTTTCTTAGAATTTGTCTTCACAGTCTACTATGCTGGTCGAAATGCCTCGATTTTCTCCGGTCCGCTGCTCACATACTTATACGTATGCTGCGGTCCTCACAAATCAAAGCATTTCGACTCAGCCAAGCGACTGCGAAGACAGATTCTTATTTTCGGGAAGTCATGATAGTGTAACGCTCACCAGGGCCTTCCGACAAGAGCCAATCACTCTGCGCATAATCTGGCACAGCCATCAATTGGTCATTTACATAAACCAAAGGCAAACAAGCTCTTTGCC
>CAISKC010000150.1 GCA_903885895.1 uncultured Legionella sp. | reverse complement strand
TAAACCCAAAACATAAAAAACTCCGTCGATTGCCGTCAGTGTATATGCTTCGAGACGGCGCGTTGACCTGACAACCACACCTTAGTATTCGTGACGCGCCTCCTCAGCACGAACGGATCAGAGGAAACATAAATATTTTTTCTAAATCTGTCAATTAACTTTAAAATTTCGCTACCAGACAGCATGGTCAAATTTTGGATAGATCCCTCAGAATGCCGTTCGCCCCTACGTTTAGATTACATATACTTGTCGCTTGCCCTGCCACATATATAAGCACACCATGAATATAATGATGTGTTATCAAAAACGAATTATAAGGTAAATTAAAAGATCTGTGTTTTATGTGAGTATTCTCTTTATAATTATTCTCTGATGATGCGATTCTTATCCAGCAAGCGCCTCTAAGATAGCCATACGCATGAATACCCCGTTTTTAACTTGCTCTAAAATATAAGAATGCGAACCATCCGCCACATCGCTGTCTATTTCAATGCCGCGATTCATTGGGCCAGGATGCATGACCATCACATCGGGCTTGGCCCAGGCTAAGCTGGTTTTTGTCAGTGCATAGGCAGCATGATAAGTCTTTAGATCTAAAGTTTCGTCTGCTTGCAAACGCTCTCGTTGCACACGTAACGCGATGACCACATCCGCATCCCGTAACCCATCCTGTAACGACGCTGTCACGCTTCCGTAGGTCGGCTTAACTTTTGGATGCCAAATCTCTGGCGCAACCAATGCCAATTCTCCCACGCCCAACACGGCACAGAGCGATTGCAAAGAATTAGCGACTCTTGAATGCAACACATCTCCAACGATGGCTATTTTTAAACTAGAAAGATGGGGTTTCTGTAGCATAATAGTCAGTATATCCAACATAGCTTGACTCGGATGCTCGTGAGTTCCATCCCCAGCGTTGAGCACATGCACACCCGACACACAAGCAGACGCCATCGCTTGCGGAAGACCATTTTGACTATGACGCATCACAAAAAGCTGGATCCCCATCGCAAATAAATTATGAATCGTGTCTTCGATCATTTCACCTTTGGTTTCAGAGGAACGTGCCAAATCCACATTCACCACACGGATCCCGAGATTCTTAGCCGCCATCTCGAAACTAATACGTGTACGCGTAGAAGGCTCATAAAATAAATTAGCAAGGGCCAAACTGGGAAACTGCGGATATTGAGCTTGAGATTTAAAATAAACAGCACGATTCAAAAGATGAAGGATATCTTCATAAGATAGTTGATTGATTGCTAAAAAATGCTTCATTGCACGCTGCCTCAATTCATGAGAGATCAAGCAGCCACTGTTCCAAAATAATACAAGCTGCCACACTGTCCACTTGGGACTGTTGTATTTTACGATACCCACCTTGCGCATACAACTCTTCGCGTGCTGCAACGGTCGTTAACCGCTCATCCACCATATGCACAGGCAATGCGAAACGCTCAGATAACTGTTCTGCGAAATTACGTGCGGCTTGGGTCGTATATTGTTCTTGTCCGTCAATCTTAGTCGGCAATCCAACAATCAACCCTATAGGACGCCATTGTTTGATCAACGCTGCAACCTCAGGCCAATGAGGCACCCCCGCTTTAGCAGCCAGTGTTATCAAGGGTGAAGCGCTTTTTGTGAGGGATTGACCTACTGCTACACCAATGCGTTTATAACCAAAATCAAAACCAAAATACAATCCTTCAGGCATGACCGGATCCAGTTAAATTGTCCACATTCACCCCTAAAGTCTGTGCGGCCGCTTTCCAACGCTCAGCATAAGGTACTTCATATAGTATCTCCGCTTTATAGGGACATACCATCCATGTATTGTTTTTAACAATCTCGCGCTCTAATTCTTTTTTATCCCAACCCACATATCCCATCACAATGAGTACATCTTTAGGACCTGCATTTTGAGCAATCGCGCCTACAATATCATTAGAGGTGGTGATTGTCACTTCATCTGGCACCAATGACAAACTAGATTGCCAATGACCGGTTGGTCGATGCATCACAAATCCGCGATCTGCTTGCACAGGCCCCCCAAATAACAAAGGTAATTGCTTAGCTTGATCGGTTATCTCACCAATACCCAACTGTTCAAACATCACAGTAGCAGGGTACCCTGTTGGACGATTTACAATCATGCCCACCGTCCCACGGTCATGGTGTTCACAAATATAAATCACGGTGTGTGAAAATATAATATCATTCAAAGTTGGCATTGCTACCAAAAAATGATTTGCTAAGGTCATAACTGTCGACATAATATGATCCATATCCCGGTCGTATTGTAAGTATAGCACTTGCCAGGAATGACATGTTTTATGCCATATTCTCAAAAAAGGAAGATTTTATGAGTAGAATAAAAACGCTGTCCCCCACATACTTAGGGCGCAGCATCATCCAGATCTTCCTGTTATGCTTTAGCATGTCGCTCTATGCGCTACCAGCACCGAAACCTGTAGCAACGGAGCCCGTAGTAGCAGCACCCGCTACGACGCC
>CAISKC010000149.1 GCA_903885895.1 uncultured Legionella sp. | reverse complement strand
CCAAGAAATGTATCCTCTCAAACAAACGCTTAAATCGAAAATTCCAGAATTAGACATGCAAGAACGGATAAAAACAGCCATCGATTTTTTATTATTGATAGAAGATTGTCATACCGGAGAGCTTACTCAAAGCAGAGATGGTTATATGCATGGCGATCTATCTACCGATAATGTTATGTACGATTATCAAGGGAAAATGCGTCTCATAGATTTTGCATTTTCATCAAAGTTGACTGACACAAATCAACTGCGGGATGACTATAAAGATGCGATGCGGACAATATACCACGAGCCGTTGGAAATGGAAGAAAAGACTGCTAGTATTTTTGATTCCTCCCAATTTCATAGCTTTCCTATTCATCTTCAAAAGACCTTGGCATGGCAAAAATATTTAAGACCCAATGTCGCGCCTGAACAGAATATTATTTTCATTACTGCGGTTTTGATTGCATATCAAAACAATCCTCACCTTTCTGAAGCAGATATCGATAATTTGAAAGTAGATACTTATGCACAAACTATGCTAGTGGAACAGTATAAACGTAAAGAAGCGATATTACAGATTCCGGATATTCAAGCACAAAAAACTTTCAATGATATGTTGCGTACTTTGGAGCGCTATCAGCATTTTTTAAATAGAAAATGTACAACAGCAACGAATGTTTCTGACGAGGCGATATTGTGGCATCAAAAAAGAGATATCATTACGAATTTAGTTCATTCAATCAGCGAGACACGTGAACAATCTCCTCAAGAATCATTAGCGAAAATTGATAGAGTCTTGCTAGAAAATGACACTGTTTTTTCCCAAAACACCCATGGCCGGATGACAGGAGTTTTGGGTTATATCAAATCAAAAATACCTTCATTTTCAGGTGATATTTCTGCTGATGAGTTGATTGATAAGATCGATAGAAAAATCAATTCGAGCAGTCATTCATATCGAACAGCGCTGAAAGAGCAAAGAGATCGTTCTGATACAGAAAGCTCTTCTCTTTCTTCTGGTTCATCTAAAGAAGACTCAGCTAAGAGCCCCTCTAAAAAATAATAATTGCTAACTCATGAAAGCTAGTCTATAGTTTAAATCAAAGAGAACGCACACCTCTCGGGTTCTAAATCGACGTGGTAAAAACATCATGATACAACCTAACAAGACATTTAGTTCCATGTCGCAGTGGATTGGCACTGTTATGATGAGCGCCACGGTCGTTTTATCTTGCGTTATCGGCTTCGATGCTCAAGCAACAACCTTACCAGACTGCTCATCAGACATCATATACCAACCTTGCGAGGATGTTTACGGAGGTTGTCAATCCTACTTCTATTGCGGCCCACAATATAATGGCACGTCGAGTGTACCTAAAGCAGGAACTATCTGCATGCAATGCACCGGAACACTGCTTGGAAAAAAAGAAGGAACCGACAACAGGGCTAAAATAACCGATTCATACTGTAAAAAAGCAGCGTCTTGCATGATGAGGCTCCTTCCTTCAGGATCATGATGCGCGCGAGGAAATCCATTATTTATATAACTTTAACAACGAATATAGGAGAACAATTATGCAAACTCAAAGGTTGACACGTTTAAAAAAGTGGTGCGAGTGTAGTCTGGCTGTAGCCGTACTAAGTCTTGCTGCAAATATAACGAATGCGGCCAACATAACGACTGCTGGCGAACCAACATCAGATGGCACAGAATGCACACATAGGGATGGCATAAGCGCACCCGGTTTCTGCAATGAAACTAATCCAAAAGGTCAGCCAGTAACAGTGCCAGAGGAAGATACGAATTGACTGTCCTTTGCACCATTCGCTTTATCTTCAAAGATATGCGGTATTTATCATGCACGATAAATTACTTTTATAGGGTCTGTTGAGATTTGGGACCGAATCTCAACAGACCTGCGCAGCATCACAAAACATTGATCGTGACTACGCCAAACCATCTTCTTTACTAATGACACAAAACCCAGCTTTTTGTTTCTTATCCACAAATCCCAACACCAGAGCTTGGTCTTTTAGCACATCACTGAGATCAAATTGTAATTTAGGATAAGGGATTTTGACGCGCCACAAACCTGTTTTCAACTGTTCAACACGAATTGATTTTGACACAGCCGCAGCCATACCTTCTGTGTTATACGAGCCGGAAAAAGTACTGTGCCAAAATGGTTTATCGCCCATCTTCATGGAATACAACCCACTCCCATCATCAAAGCGACACAATAAGCCCTGCATCACTGGCACTTTGGTCGAAGGTTTTTGCATCACCATTTCACGAAACCACGCATTTTTCCCAGAGACAAATTGTGCAGCTGCATTTTCATCTAATTGGATATGACCATTCACTTGTCCAGTCTGAACCACCGACATGGTCACGCCTTGACGTACTTTTTGAATTTTAGGTGCGTGTTCAAGTTGATTGATCGTATCTACTTTAAAATTAAAACCCACTTGATTGGTTTTTTTAAGACCGAAGATCCACGAGCGATTAATCGTATTATAACGCAGAAAAATATCGCCAATCACCCAGTTATCCGCTTGCGGTTCGGTTAATGTCATATCCGCGCTTTGCATAAAAATCACGGCTTTAGATTGAGCATCTACCAAAGATACCGTAGCATGAACTTGATCCTGCTTGCGTTTTGCTTGGAAAAAATACTCATACGTGTCCCCATTTTCATTGGAAACTGATCCAGAAAAAATCCAATTAGCATAGTTAGCGGCCAAAGGCATGTCGGGCTTAGATTCAGCGTGCTCCTCTGGGGGGGGAGGAGGAGGCGCTATTTCTGCTGCAGCTCCCTGCGCAACGAAACCACCCATCAATAATAAGCAATATAAAGCCGTCAGAACTCCGTCACCACAACGACGCTTAAATTCACACATAGGCCTGGATGTGAAACCATATTTTAGTCCAAAACTCATCACTCAGCTTAGCCTCCACTGGTAGATAATACATTGCATCCGTCGCAAAAGCGCAACACTTGACTGCATCCTTTTCTGTCATGATTACCGGTTTTCGCAAATTCTCCAATTCATGCGACAAAAACTCATGGTGATCTGCAAACTTATATGGTTGAAATACTACTCCTAATTGCTGCAATAATGCAAAAAAACGTTCTGGATGACCTATTCCAGCCACCGCCGAGCATGGCATCGCTATCTCATCCCATGCAAGCGATTGCCCAGTAAATGTATGCGGTAACGCTGCTTGCATCGTCATCTGATACACAGTTCCATTACTGGGGCACTGAGTATGCACAGTCTGCTCGCCATTGACAACTATAAAATTCACTTGTCGCAAGCGCGCCACCGATTCACGCAAGGGTCCTGCGGGTAAGCACATGCCGGATCCCATCCCCCGCGCACCATCTATGACGACAATTTCTACCTGCCGCGGCATAGCATAATGTTGTAACCCATCATCACTGATGATCAGTTGCGACTGATGGTGCTGTAATAAATAATGCACAGCTTGCAACCGCTTAGGGGCAATGACAACAGGGCATTGGGTTTTCTGAGCCAACAATTTGGGCTCATCCCCCACTTGCCGCGCATCATCTTCCTCACGCACACAGTGTGGAAATGTGCGAATATGCGCGCCATAGCCGCGACTCACGATGCCAACACGCAGCCCTTTCTTCGTGAAATACTGTGCTAAAGCGATGACCAATGGCGTTTTACCTACGCCGCCTACCGTCAGATTGCCCACGACAATGATGGGCACAGACAGAGGCTGACGTCGCCATTCGAGCCATCTGCGCCGTACCCATGCCACGGCCTGAAAAAGCTTAGATGCGGGCCATAAAAGATAGCGCAAACGATTTTGCCCATACCACAAATCATCTACCCAGATGCTAAAGCGCTGGCTCAACATTCAAGATCTCAGTTTCATTCGATTGCATTCGATAAAGTTGCGTGTAATGTCCGCCTTTGGCCAATAGCGTTTCATGCGTACCTGACTCCACAATACGACCTTGATGCACCACCAAAATGCGATCCGCTCGCTGAATCGTCGATAAACGATGCGCGATAATCAATGCGGTCCGTGACTTGATCACTTCTTCCAAAGCAATTTGAATATAACGTTCCGATTCATTATCCAAGGCCGATGTCGCTTCATCCAAAATTAAAATCGGCGCATTTTTCAAAATCGCCCGAGCCAAGGCCAAACGTTGCCGCTGCCCACCAGATAATAACACCCCATCTTCCCCAACATGGGTATCATATCCTAACGGAAATGCTTGAATAAACACATCGGCATACGCCAATTTTGCAGCATGCATGATATCAGCGCGACTACTGTTAAAGCATCCGTAAGCGATATTCGCCGCAATGGTGTCATTAAATAATGTAATTTGTTGGCTCACCACCGACATCGCATCACGTAAAGATGCCAACGACAAATCTTGAATAGGGACGCCATCCAGCAAAATCTCACCAGAATTCACTTCATAAAACCTTGGTAACAAACTAGCAATCGTTGATTTCCCACTCCCAGAGTGCCCAACCAATGCCACCGTCTCGCCCGCCTCAATAGTAAAACTCATACCATGCAGTACTTCTTCTCCTTG
>CAISKC010000148.1 GCA_903885895.1 uncultured Legionella sp. | reverse complement strand
TTTCCATGCATTACGCATGATGTCGGCATTCTCTTCACCATTAGATTTCACATAATTCTTAAACACCTTTACATCTTTGTGTAGAAAGGAAGTCCAAAGTAGATTCTTTGCTTCCTTTCTTTCTAGTCAACGGCTTAAAGAGCATAACTGCCATACTAAAATCAATGGTTTGACTAGGCTGGTCTATCTTTCCAATGAAAAATCGCCATTGTCTTATGAAGCCATTTCTTCCGGCTATTGGACCAGTGATGATAAACACTCCTCAAAGCAACAGCTTAATACATTGATTTAACATCGTTCATTAAACGAAAACCGGGGCTGCCAAAATTAATATATAGAATAGTTATGATTGAAGCGGATGCATTTTTGACGATGACAAGAGATATTATTTTGGATAGCTTTCGAATATTTGACGACCGCATTGAATTTGACGGAGCCAAAGCCCAAGAAGCAGGACATGATCCACTGGACGTTTGTGTTGTTGAAAATATTTTTATGAATGAATGTTACTTCACTGATAGGTTTAGGGATGATCTTAAAGTTTACTATACCAACACGGAGGTTAATCAAGAACCGGATTTTGAGCCGATTGCATTTTATATCCCGGTTGCCAAAATCATCTTCGTTATTAATGCTAGTGAAAAAGTATCATCACACATTTTTGAGGAAGACCTAATTAAAGAAACGGCTATCATTGAATCTGCAATGAAATTCTTTGATACATACTATCCGGATTGTGACGCAAACAGAAAAAATGTTGAATATAGGTGGTAATTGAACCCTGCGACATAGGAAATCTGCAATGTTTCAGGTTTAAAAATCGGTTGAACTAAAAACACCGAATACAAAATATAGGTTATCGTGGTTGTTCCTAAAAACCACAATTTTTGAGCATGGACGAATCAAAATTTAAACGATTAAGGCAAATTATTCTGGACAGCACCGAATTCATCAGCGGCGGAATCAGCTTTGATACATTCAAGGCACTTGAAAATGGATATTCAGAAGAAGACATAGCCCAGGCTGACAGACTATTAACCGATTGTAGCTTCTATACCCGTGAATTTTGGAAGGAAATTAGGTTAATAACTGAGACTGGCGACAATCCAAAAATTTACTTTGTTGAGTTTGCCAAAACAACTTCATCATGCTAGCATTATCATAGCACAGCATTCTGGCCATGAACAGAAAGATATGTTGATAGATATATTGAGGAGAGTATCTACCATTAAAATAGTAATAGCTTCTAATGGAGCTTTATTGGAAGCGCGCCGCATTTATGTATGTCCTCCAGATTTCGATATATTATTGGAGGGCGATCGAATAGTGTTGCAAGCCCCGGCAAATATGAAGTATTCCAAACCTTCTGTTGATCTACTATTCAATTCATTGACCAATATAAAGGATGCTGTAATTTTTGGAATTGTGTTATCAGGCGCAGGTAAAGATGGGGCAGCAGGCTTAAAGGCCATTCATATAGCAGGCGGTAAAACACTCATACAAAACCCTGCGACGGCGAAGTTTAATAGTATGCCCACTGCAGCCTTGTCCACATTTGGGTAGCTTGTAACCAATGGGTTGTCGAAAAAACGGTTATCTGTTCTTGCATCCTCTATAATAAATAATTCATTTGTTTCGTTAATAGCGTGTGCGCAAAATGCTAATTCACGATGAGTCTCATTTACATCTAGACCAACTTTAGATTTAAACCACTGTCTGTTTTCATCTATTAGGCTAACAAGAGTAATTGGAGTTTCGCAAATTTCCGAGGCAAGTTGAGTTAGATTGTCTATTTCTTCCTCTGCTTCAGTATCTAATAGTAAATATGATTTCAAGCTATTTATGCGTTCTGACTCTTTTATATGAATACTTGGTTTCTGCATATTTATTTATTTGGTTTGAGTCTCTAATAACTGCTACAGGTAACTATTCTACCATTCTATCAACTACAAACGATTGCTGATTAACAAAATAGAAAATTTATTTAATTATTATTATTTTTTAAATTTCAG
>CAISKC010000147.1 GCA_903885895.1 uncultured Legionella sp. | reverse complement strand
CGGCGAGAACTATTCAATGAAATTATTGCTTCATTTATTGATGCGTTCATTCAAGACAAAGAGCATTTGAATCCTAAATTTCAAGCTGCTGTCAATGCGTAACTTCTATATACATAGGATACATAGGCATCTGCATACAAATTGGGATCTTGTGAAGCCATCACAGTCAAAAATCGATACTGATGTAACGTACTTAATAGCTCACATCGACGCTCACGATGAATCAAGCCACTCAACGTCACAACATCTGTTTGTAATCTCTCGGTGTATTTAAAATACCGATTAAAATAAAACTGTAACCGCAATAAATACAACGAAGCATGACTCAGTTCACCATGGTCATTTTTACATTCCAGTAAAGCCGTTTGCATCCATTCATCCCATTTGACTATAAGAATAGGATCATCGCGGTACTGAAGTAATAAACCTGGCTGAAAAATATTGGCATCTATATATTGGAGGTTCGTCACATCTGTTACATGGTGCAAAGCACCTAAAAAATAATCAATCGTGAGCATAATTTGATGTTCTGGTACCACGCGTAAATGCGACAATTCACGGATAAAAAAATCTGTTTTGGTCATGCTATGCGCGTTTTGCTGATTAAACATCAGTTGAATCTCATTTTCTTGGATTCTTTTTACATCTTTAGCTTGCCAAACAGTCCCTTGTGGCGCATCTGCTTGCAAAGCTCGCTTTGCAGAAGAGTCCTCAGGCAAAAGATATTGCTGATGTATCAATGAGTTGCTACCTCTAGAAAACGCGTGTTGATTGGGGCACGCGAGAGATAATTGTGTGACCATCTTCAAACGATTGTTTTGATACAAAATAGTCGGTCGCACCATACATGGCATAGGGATCTGTAATAAGGGTCGAAAACAGTTCACGATGACATTTTCCAAACGCATCTGAATTTGAATTTGATCAATAAGTGGTTGAAATACTGGGGCATCTAAAAAAGACTGTTTTTTCAGCGTACCATTATCCTCTATTTCCTCTAAGAGCGTATACAAAGCTTGTAAACGCTGTTCGCGTATCGCTTTATGTTTTAGATTGTCGTTTCTAGCATATTTACGTTCATAGCAATCGCTCAATATTTGAGTCAATTTTTCATCAGAATTTTGTAGTATTTGCAGGTATTTACTGAGAAATAGCTCATCATAATCAATAGGTTGATATGGATACTTTTGTATAATAAAGATCAGCTTATCATCTAAATATCCATCATGATTAGCCAGATAAGGACAATTTCGATACCCATAAAAAAATGCGCCTATCTCTTTATAAAAACATTCTTTGAGTTCCGGTGCCAATTGCGCGCAAGCATGCAACAAACAAGCTTGCATAACAAATAAATGTGGTAGTTGGATTGCTCCATAACATTTTTCGTATAATAGTTGATATCGGCGCTGCAATGTTTCTAAACTGGATAGCATGCTAGGCCGCAGCAACATTCGCGATACGATGCTTGAATAATTCACATTCAATGCCAGTATCTCACGTTCCACTTGCATCAAATCACCCAACGGTTTTTCTTGACGCATACTGATATCTGATGGAGCCTTACTCACCTCAGGCAGCCAATCAAGGATATAAGACGTCTCTGTTTGTACCGAGGCTGTCTCATCATTTGATACTAACCAAGACTCTGCTGCAATCTGCTGTTTCATGGTACGCAAATCGTCTGCCACTGCCGCATGATGAGCCACTGCTGACTTTTCTGTTTGGATATTCGATACTATCTTCAGATTATTTTCAATCGCCAAGAACAGCAATTGATTGATATACCTAGGCCTAGGCGCAGGATAGGTTTGGATAAAATCATGCAATGCATAATGTTTCAAATCAAACATCACATCACGATACATCTTTTGATCATTGAGACAGCAATTTAATAACTGTTGAATAGAGAGCGTACAAGCTCCCGCCAGCACACCTTTCGTCGTAACATCTTCCTGCAACAAACTAGAAGCCAGAATCTGCTGTGCAAACATATGCTCTAAGACACTCTCAATATTGCGGTACAATTTCGTAGCATCGATGATTTCATCTTGTTGACGCCGAGCGGGATGATGAAGGAGTTTGGGCAACAACAAGATTTGTATTAAATGAGATAATTCTTTCTGATTCAAAGGACTCGGGATATCGTACACCTTGACTGGATAATAGCGCTCCCCTTGTATCGTTGAAATTTTTTCATGTTGCGCGAGCCCTGCGCCCGCATTATAAATATAAAAGCGCACACCCTGCTCAGTACGTTCGAATCGATATATCATGGAATGAGATGAACCAGAGACTTGATTTCGCCAACCACCCATAAAAAACAGATCTTGACCAGGCTGATCATCGTGTATTTTTTTAGCACTCTCCAAGCAATATGCACGCAAACCCTTCACAGAACGTGTGCTCATATCATTCAGCGTCATCATCTCACGACATTGTAAACGTAAAGCACGCACTGCCCGAGCAAACGCTAAAATCCTAGGATCTGTCAACGCGCGATCCGCCACATATTGCCCGAAATAACCGAAAATACGTTCTTCACTTTCGCCTTGTAAGCCTGCTAAGCCTGGCATTTCCATATCTAATTCCATATGGGCGAAAATGGTCTCCGTGATTGAGATTCTAGGTTGCGTCATACGCTGAAAAACAGACCGCACTAACGCTGCTTCATTCTCATTCACGCGTATTTTCAACGCTTGAAGATCCCCCTGTTTTTTTAGATTCCGATAAAAAAAGTCATGAAAATATGCCTCACCATCTGCACCTTGATATAGAATATGTTGCAGACCTTTTACATACACAGCTCGCAGCAAAACGGCATCTGCGATACTCAATGGTGAAAATAATGGTAATAAGCGCCAAAACACTGAGGGTAACTGCAAAGGCATGTCCAAAACCTGGTAATCGCTTGCTTGAAGTTGCCGAGCGCGTTTAAACACATCTCGAAATCCAAGTTGTTTATCACTCAAACTCAAGGCCACGCACGAGTATGCAATCCGAGGCTCTATTCCTTGTTTGGTTAAAATAGATAGCATTTGCTGCAGCGTATACGGCAAGAATTGCGCATGAACCATACGTCGTTGTAACGCCAAACTAGCCACATCCGGTCTAGGATTTTGAGTTGCCAATAATATAAATCCAGGCATGATTGCGGATTGCCCCAGCATATCTTCCCCAGATAAGACCGCGTTCAATACATCTTCTATCATATCGGATGTATTGAACTCTTCCATAATGACTATTTTTCCTGCGTGAAAGGCAGAAATCAAAATTTCTTTTTTACGGATTGGCGACCACTTCGCAGGCAGATAATAAAAATCCTGATCTTGTTTCAAACCTTTACTAAGCAAGTATTGCTTGATAAACAAACTCTTACCCGTCCCTGGCGGCCCCTCTAACACAAACCCGGGTAACCCTCCTGTGCCACCCATCACAATTTTGTATTGGCGCACCGCCATCACATCATCTAATGCTGCATAGGCAATATGATGGCTTTGGACTAGTTCAAAACGTTCCTCATTCCATTGTAAATACGCCGGATAGCTGCGTTGTGGATCAGGATAATTCCGCCAGATCTGGATAAATTTTGCATGAAACTGAGATTTTTGCGGGGCTGTCAGCACTTGCGCTGCTAGGTTATAAGCATGATATAACGCACAAGCTTGATCATCATCTGGACAAACGGGCTCAGCTGCTTTAAATAAATACGCCATCATTTGCAATTCACGTACAGAAAAAGCTTGAACATCAATTGTTTTGACCATCTGATAAATACTCAAAAACAAACGTCCCAACATCATCTCGCGACCTTGGCAATCCCCTAAAATGGGCAATAAAAACCTATGATATAAATACGCATTCGGAAAGCTGGAAAAAATCACGACTTCAGCATAATTCTGAATCCATTCTGGTGTTAACCGTTCGCCTGAGTAATCCCCGGGATTCATCGCCACTGCTATTTGATGATTTGCAGACAATGGGTAATAGTTGCCCTCATGCAAGATAGAGGGCGGAGCCCAAAGGAGACTCTCAAACTGTGACCATTTGATTTGCTTCAGATTCGCTTCATCGATAAATAACGTACCGCCTTCCCTAATCCACCGCTCAATATCTGCAAAAATCACTCCGGGATAATTTTGCATGAAATAGCTCTTACCCACTCCAGTATCGCCTAAAATACAAACTAAGCGGCTTTTTCGAAAAGCTGCCGAGATTTGTTGATGACGTGCTTTATCAAATTCCGTAGCAATCGATAAACTATAGTTTTCTGAAGTATCGATAGGATCTGGTGGTAATGCATCAGGAATTGGGTACGGACGTATAGCCTGCTGTGTCAAAAAAGCCAAATCAATGTTGGGATCCAATAATGCAAGGGTACCTAGCGGACGTTCTGCGATACCACGATGGAGATAACCTCTACCATGCATCACCTCCCACAAAACATCCAATAGCTTGGGATCACATACCCCAACCAATAAAACTCGTCCAGGCTGGGTAAGCAAAAATTGCCAAGTATCACAAATTTCCTCACGTAAAATTTTATTTTCATCTCGATTTACTTTGTAAAATAAATCGTTGGCACTCAAACCGGATACCGAGATGATGCGATCATAATCTGCTGTAGAGGCCGCATTGGTTAACGTCACATATGGAAAAGCACTCACCTCTATTGAATCACTTTTTAAGATCGGTGGTATATGCTGGCTGAGCTGCTCAGGTAAATGCACATCATCAGCCAGCATATAAGTGATCTGACATCGATATCGCTGCATTTGATGCCACAATTTGGACCAAGACTCAATCGATAAATCACGAGTCACATAGACTGTTAACGCACGATCTGCGTAGGAGGCCAAGATACCAGGCATCGTGATCATGCCTTGTGAGGTAAATTGATATTGCACAAAAAATTGATTTAATCTGGTAGGATTTAATACTAGATCGTAGTCAGCGTCATATTGTCGAGTGAATAGAGGTGGCCGAATGCGCAGATCAAATGAATACCCTTGCACGTACTCAAAATACAATTCGTTAGGTAATTGTGTCTCACGCCCATAATAACAAATACGCCGATTTTGCCACAGAGTATAAAGCGCTTGCCGAAAATCTGGTAATTCAGTAGGCGCATTTTTTAAAATGATTTTTAAAGGACCTGAATAAATGCTTTGCTCTAATAACACCCCAGGTTCAAATAGAATCCCTTCCGCGTTAGGACAGAGCTTGCCATATAAATAATTTTTCCAAAAAGGACTATGATAGAACTCAATTTCAACAGTGGTCAGTTCTTGCACATCACCCCAAGCACTCCTTTCGTCATCCCGAGCGGAGCGAGGGATCTCAGAATGTAGCACCGTGCTATCTCCAGGAGATCCCTCGCTCCGCTCGGGATGACGTAATACTTGGTAGGGATGCGGTGCATTCAAAGACAGCAATATCTCCGGGATCCGAAAATCATCAGGAATTTCTATCGGTTTTTCGTCATGTCTCGATAGAAAATCATTCCCCATATAAGCATCAGGATCGCCGGCATTCTGTAAACTCAGAACCAAAGCACGTTTTGCTACCGGCACCTTATCAATCGAACGTAGTTCAATCTCATCCAAGAGTGGATTCATCTGCACGATTTCTTTGTGGCTCAACGCACTCACATTGACAGCAATGATCGGTGCGTCATGAGTTTGTACAAAGTCAAAGCAATCTCCTGCAGGTGCCTCTTTTTCCTCGCAACGATTATCTGGATGGATGACAATAGATTTCACGGCACATTGTAAATCACGCAGACTGTTAACAATCCATAACCCACGTGTTTTAGCCTGTGGCGTTGTCAACAAATGATCGAGATACAAATTTACTTGTTTTTGATTCGATGCTTTCAATAAAATGTTTTGGCCTTCACGACTCAAAACACTTAGATCGAACGCCTGTAAAGACATGGGAGATGCTAGTTGACTGCTCTGCTTTGACGGCAAAACTTCTGACAATTCAGATTGCAAATCTATACTACATTGGCATAAAAAACTTAAATTTGGATCCTCGACTGAGATCACACGCGTCTCATTTAACAAACTGGTGCGTGGAAACAAAGGATCTTGCTGTGGTGTCACAGCGTTACTTGATGATATGGGATCAAAATCGCTTCGCTTGGGTAAACGCGGGAATACAAAAATCGGATAGTCCCTCTCTGAAAACACGAGTTCAGGCGCTTGTCTAGGTAAATCCGACACATTTTCCCCAACCTCAAACTCTAAAGGCTGACGAGTTGCCACAACGAGTTCACCCAGCAAAACAGACAAAATACTCTCATGCAATGCTTGTTCATCTCCACTGCGAAAACATTGTGGCTCACCCGTGGCATCATTAGGTTTAAAAAGGTACCAAATACCTTCACGATATAAGCAGGTCACTGTATGCTGGCCATCAAATATCACCAAAGGTTGCACCGGATGTTGTGTCAACAAGAAACCCATGTCACGTACCTTTTGTCGGTATTGATAGGGATGATTTAAAATATGATTAGGTTGTGCGGTATACATTTGGTAACTGTAATACCAAAGCATTTGCAACAAACCATGCAGTTTAGAGTCTACTCGAGGGAGCTGGTGTGCAGCCCCATTCCAATATTGCAATTGCGCACAGGCATCTATCCGGCCAAAAATAAGCTGCATAGGCTCATGAGTATCTGTCTCCATCCAATAATCCGCAAAACAACAAGCAATGGCTTGTTCAATCCCTGCCTCTAGCGTATTGATGACCGCCCAGGTCTCTTCATCCATTCCATACTGTAACACCAAATAATCTTGCAACTTCTCAAGCAATAAACGTTGCGAATATTCACGCTTACAGAACCGTGTAAGCCAACGCTGCTTATCTTTGAGATCGGGAGATAATGCAGTAGGCAGATATACCGTACTATGCGTATGCTCTGCTGGTTTCCGTTTTTTTTCTAAAACCTCAGAGGGTTTATCGAGAAACATATCACTCAAAGGATCCTTTGACGTACCTACAACATGCTTTGCTTGCGTATCATCATCTTCAAGACTAGGTTTAAAACTTGTCTTAGAAACCTCTGGTTCAGAAATGACAAAATTAGGATCAAACTTTTGATAACGTTCTAACATCCGACGAATCAATGTAGGCTGATGTTTTAATGCTATCGTGTAGAATGAGTGCGTGATCAAAGGCGCTAGATCCTCTGCGCTTAATGTATCAATATGTATATAAGACAACGCATCGTAGTCTCCATTAAATACTAAATTCGCGAGCCCCCTCTTTTTATTGATATAAGCAACCACCCCTTCGGTGGTAGGATTAGGATTGAGATCGATGTCCAGTGGCTGTTGCGTGCTAAGGTACATTGCCGCACCAGAAAAACGGCGATCTAAGAGGTCTTGTAACCCATTTTCATTGCCTTGCGGGAAAATCTGACATTGCGTAATAGAATCACTTGGATCAAAATAATACCAAAATCCTCCTTGATACTGTATCTGAACCTTGTCGATAGTACTGCGTACTAACAACGCTTGATCCGGCGGCGTTCTCCATACATTTTCAAAAGAAAAAACAGATTTATTATGGGGCTTAACCGATACGCGAAATTCATACCAAATCCGTTCGTATGCACGACGCACATCTGAATGTTCTGCAGGCAAAGTAGACTCATCCCATCCACCAAGACAAGTTAAATAGTTACCCCATGCGGCTTGTATTGCTTCAGGCGTTTTGACTGCTGCTGTCGAACATATATGAGAAAAACAACGCGCTAACCCTTCCTCGACATCCCGATCAAACATGCGCTCTATATTTTTTTGAGTCATATTTGTACGACAAAGAAAACGCATATAAAGCGCCATTTTCCTGACAATATCTTCTTTCGTGATGCCTACATAATCATAGTCTACGGTTATTTCTACACGATCCCTCATTCTTATTCTTTGCTGCTCTGTATCTGGCGAATAAAAAACGGTTAGAGCATTGGTATGTACAATATTTGGCACAGTCTCAAAATTTAACTCTGATACATCCAAAACCTCTAATAACGGACAACCATGAACCATAAACTCCAAATAATACGGATCAACAGAATGCTGGGTAAATGACTCATAAATAAAAGGCGTAACATTTAACCCTAATAACGCATTTTTTTTCGGAACCTGGATCACCGGTAATAGATCCACTGAGAGGCTAAATAATCTTACATGAGGACTTAATGTGATACGTTCATCATTGTTTAGTGAGGGACTCATTGCATTATTCAATTGACAAGTATGCAAAAATCGCGCTGCACTGATCAATTTATTTACATTATGGAATGACGTCTTGAGCTCACAATGCTGTCGCTCTGTCATAATAGACAAAAATCGCAATTTTAATAATGATAATTCAGGAAGTTCTCCAACGATTTTAACATTCCTCAAGATCAACACTTCTAGCTGAGGTTTTTTACGCAATATATTTTCAAAACAGGCCGCAGTGATCGTTGTGCCATACATCTCCAATACAAACTCATTTTCCGCTCCCGATGTTCCACAACTAGGACGTTCGATATGACCTTTTTTGACCATAAAATCATATAGCATCCTACGTAAAGAAGCACTTTGCAATTCAGACGATGTCAGGATATCAGTCACCTGATGAATGAGCATCCCCCACTGATCTCGCAACGTATATGCGGCGTATTGGCCGGCTGTTCTATACAGAGAAACGCTGTTTTTTTGCGCGGGCGTTTCGTTGTTATAAATAATATCTAAGTAATCACCCAGATCCTCTTTGATTAAATCAGCCATACTGATCAAAACGTTCAGTACAATGACTTCATTAGATTTAAGCTGATATTGTTTGAGTAACACCTGTAACGCTTCTGATGTTAAGACTGTTGATTGTTCCACTGCCGCTACAGTCATAACCGGCACTAAGGCGTGGTTCGTCGTATACCGAACCAAAAATCCATTATTTACAAGCTCCATCAAAAGAAGCCCAGCACCATAATCAGCATCATAACCCCCATTCCAAATCACAGTTTTTCTTTGAAGTTGTGTGCTTTTTTGAATGATGTCATGACCGAAACAAGGTTCGTGCGTAAGAAAACGCTCCGATTCCAATTCACCAGTGGTATCGTAGTCAAATTGCGTAGTAAGACGCGCTTTTACTGTCGCTTGATAATAGAATTTTTTTGAGAATAATCTTAACTTCATATCAAATAATTGCGCAAAATGTTTCAATAATACAACAAATTGCCGTTTTTGACAAGGCACTGTATTGACTTCATACAACACAGATTATAAAATAACCAGTATGACTAGTTATATGTGGAGATTAAGATGCACATCTGGCAGCTCCAAGAGGCAAAAGCAAAATTAACACAACTGATTAATGAATCGAAATCTGAGCCTCAGATTATTTCACGCCATGGCGTTCATGAATCTGTCGTGATCAGCATGGAACAGTATCTTGAATTATGCGGATCTAAAGAAAATATCACGACATACTTTAGAAAATCACCCTTGTTTGGCGTAGATATCGCATTTGAGCGGGATCAGTCACCCAATCGCGACACGGATTTATAATGTATTTATTAGATACAAATGTCATTTCAGAAACCATTAAGACATCCCCTAACCAAGATGTCATTCATTGGTTAGCATCCATAGATGCTGCTCAGTTTTTGCTGAGTGTTCTCACCATCAGTGAAATCAGGAAAGGGATAGAAACCTTGCAAGATGCGCCTAAAAAGCAAGCCATTATTCAATGGCTTGAACATGACTTAACCACCAAGTTTCACGGACGCATCATACCCATCAACCAAGACATCGCTGAGAAATGGGGCTACCTTTCTGCTCACAAATCTATGCCGGCCATCGATGGTTTGATTGCAGCCACTGCACTCGTCTTCAATTACAAGCTGGTGACACGCAACATCAAAGTTTTTGCTGGCATCATTGGATTAGAACTGATAAACCCATGGGATTTACATAATTTATGAAAGAACATTTAGAACAATTATTACACCAAGCTTTACTGAAACTTAGTGCCCAACATGCTTCAATGCCTATCGCATTGGAGCGACCACGCGATCTCAGTCATGGCGATTGGTCTACGTCATTAGCTTTGGTTTTAGCGAAATCACTCCAACAACCCCCGCGTGCCATTGCGGAGCAATTGTTAGCCCTCATACCGGCAGATCCAGACATAGACGCTATTGAATTAGCGGGCCCTGGCTTCATCAATTTCAAATTACATAAACAGTATTTGCATAAACAGCTTGAAAACATGTGGGCATCCCCTACTTGTGGCGTAGAAGCGAAACCTCAGCCTGCGACGGTTGTGATAGATTACTCATCACCTAATTTAGCGAAGGAAATGCATGTTGGACATTTGCGTTCTACCATTATTGGCGATGCCTTAGCGCGTGTTTTAACCTTCTTAGGCGAACACGTCATTCGGCAAAATCACATTGGCGACTGGGGTACCCAATTTGGGATGCTCTTAGCCTATATGGATGATCTGCAACAACATTCGCAAACACCTTTCAATTTAACTGATCTAGAAAGTTTTTACCTTGCAGCCAAACAACGCTTTGATTCTGATCCCGACTTTGCCGATGCTGCGCGTGCTTGGGTCGTAAAACTACAAAGCAATGAACCGGTTGCACAAGCACTCTGGAAACGGTTTATTGACTTATCCTTGGCACATTGCCAAGCATTATACCAAGTTTTGGGCGTCCAGCTCACACCTGAAGATGTTCGAGCAGAAAGTTCTTATAACGCAGAGTTGCCTGATGTCATCACAAATTTGCGAGAAAAAGGCTTCATCCAAGAAGAAGATGGCACGCAATGTGTCTTCCTGGCACAATTCACTGGTAAAGATAAGCAACCCTTGCCTATTATTGTCCAAAAGAAAGATGGCGGCTATCTCTACGCCACCACCGATTTGGCAGCCCTAGCCTACCGCTCACATACTTTAAAAGCAGATCGCATTCTCTATGTCGTCGATGCACGTCAATCTTTGCATTTTCAACAAATCTTTGCCTTAGCAGCGCAAGCTGGCTTTGTCACCCCCGCTACGCAATTAGAACATATAGAATTTGGAATGATCTTAAATAAAGCAGGCAAACCCTTCAAAAGTCGCGATGGCGGAGTGACCAAACTGATTGATTTATTAGATGAAGCGCGTCAACGCGCCGCCGTATTGATCGCCGAAAAAAACCCAGATATGACGCCACAAGCCTGTCAGGACATGGCCAACATCATTGGAATTGCCGCGGTCAAATATGCCGACATCTCTAAAAATAGAATATCGGATTATATCTTTGACTGGGACACCATGCTTAGTTTCGAAGGCAATACAGCCCCTTATTTATTATATGCCAATACGCGCGTCCATAGTTTGTTACGCAAAGCAGAAATCAGCGCTCAGCAGCTTAGCCCAGAGGCTTTTGTACTGATTGCGCCACAAGAAATCACGTTAGGAAAACATTTAGCGCAGTTCCCAGAAGTCATCACCACCGTCGCCAACAAAGCAGCGCCCCATTTACTCTGCACGTATATCTATGAACTTGCTGGCTTATTGTCTTCTTTTTACGAAGCCTGTCCTATTTTATCTGCAGAGGCTGGGCCTTATAAAAATTCTCGGCTAAAATTAGCAGCCTTAACGTCTAAAATATTAGAACAAGGACTGACACTGCTTGGCATTCCCACTCTCACTCGAATGTAGACGAAGACCACTATGCCAGAATTACCTGAAGTAGAAACCACCATCTTAGGTTTGAGACCCCATGTTCTGCAACAAACGATTGTGGCAATGACCATTCGCCAACATCGATTACGCTGGCCTATTCCCGAAAATACTCCAGAGCTACTCCGCGGCCAAACCATTCACAACATCACTCGGCGCGGGAAATATATTCTGATGGCAACACAATCCGGGACAATTCTCATTCACTTAGGCATGTCAGGCCGGCTCAGTATTCTACCCATTGCCACCACACCTGGAAAACATGATCATGTCGATATTCAGCTCAATCAACAGCAATTATTACGCTATACAGATCCCCGCCGTTTTGGCGCATTATTATGGATCAGCAATCAACCCATCTTGCAGCACCCATTACTGAGCAAATTAGGTATTGAACCCTTTGATCCGAGCTTTGATGGCGGCTATTTGTGGCAAAAAGCACAAAATAGAGCAGTTCCTATCAAATCATTTATCATGGATCAACATATCGTAGTTGGGGTAGGTAATATTTATGCGACCGAAGCGTTATTCACGACCGGTTTGCATCCCAGCACACCCGCCAAATTGATCACGTTAGAGCAGATGACGCATCTGGCTCAAGCTATTCAAACTATTTTGGGCTACGCGATCCAGGCAGGCGGCACCAGCTTAAAAGATTTCTTACAAACTGATGGAAAACCGGGTTATTTCACTTTGCAATTACAAATTTACAATCGAGCAGGTCTTCCGTGCCCAACGTGTCAGACCAAACTGGAAAAACGAGCCATCGGACAGCGCACTTCCACGTTTTGCCCTAAATGTCAGCCATTTGTAGGTGAAGATACACTCATATCAAAACTATTTTAAAGCAAATGCGCCTGTGTATTGTAATGTAACCACCCCTCATAATTTTTTGATAGAAAATCG
>CAISKC010000146.1 GCA_903885895.1 uncultured Legionella sp. | reverse complement strand
GGAACCAAGGGAACCAGAGGAACATTCATGATTTATATGGCTTGTTTCGGTTCTCTCTAGCACTGGCGGTAAGAGAACCGAGGGAACCATTAAAGTGTTTAACACATCACGAAAGCTCAAAGTTCATCCTCCTCGGATGGTCTAATAAAATACAAATTTACACTTGATCCATTTACTTTTACTTTTTTCGAGCGTTTATCCGGGTTATGATCGCTTATCCAACCAGCTTCTTCCAATGTATCCAAAATCTTACGCATATCAAAACCGTGACCTGCTTCACGAAGAGCTTCAGAATTAAACATATATACACGTCGATCGCCACTGGTATGATCCCACCATCCAGCTCTATCTCGAATGACTGAGTATTCGTTACAAGTTTCTCCAATTTTTGAAAACCGTGAATCTCCATGCCGTAATATGAAATCACGTACAGCCTGTAATATTTGACGGTCCTCTGTTTTTCCACTGCCTCTATTTTTACGCCAAGATTGAAAAGCATCCATCGCTGCATTCATTGCAACTCCTTCTTTCCAGCTGGTTAAGCCATATTCCGTTGCTAACTCACCCGCCATTCCAATTAATGCAAACGTTCCAACTGCGCGAGATTCTATGCCATCAGTAGTGTAAAATGCGGGCAGTTTACATGTGTCCGCGTATAATGCAGGTAAATCTTGTTTGTCATTTATCAGTTTTTGTACAAACTCTAACCCTGCATGTCCGTAATGTTTAGTTGTGGCACGTTTTAATCTATCTGAAAAAGCACGACCACCATCTTCACCGTGTAGGTATTGAAACGCACCATATTCAAAATAAGTTGCAGGCACATCAAGCAAACGGGCTTGCTGTCCAGCCCTAATACGCTTACCTGATTCATTCATGTGAGTGCTAATTGAGCACTCGCCACTGGATAGAACAATTGTTCGCCAACGTGCGGATTCACGAGCACCACCAGTACGTCTAGCACGTTGTTTGCCTACACCGTTGGCCAAAGCATATACGATTATACCAATTTCACGAGGATCACTTTCGCCACATTCATCCAATGGTAAAAAAGTATCATTACGAGAAGCTGCCGTGGCCTCTAATCCATTCGCTGTAGCTCGCCACGTACGCATAAAGCCAGGGGGGCCCCATACACTAGCAGCGATTTGCAAAGCCGTAGTTTTTCCTCGACTAGAATCACCCATTAAATGAATTCCAGCTCCACCAATATCTTGGAGCTTAGCTAGCTTCAACAAGGGGCCGGCTAATGCCGCCGATACAGAAAGTAGTAGTATTTGGTTACCACAACACAATGCCGCAACATCATTTAACCAACCATCAAGTGAGCCTTTTTGAGAGAAATCATCATGGATTGCATGTTCTGATTGGAACCGGACGTCATCAGAGCCAAGTACCGTATTAGGCAAAACAAATGAGATGCCTTGCTGTCCTTCATGCCAACCTGTCCGTATGGCAGCAATTATACGTTTTTTTGGATCACGACTTGCAAGCCAGCGATGCAATGGCTTATTACCATATGGAGAAATGCGCACTCCCAAATCCCATAATTCACCACGCATTTCTTCACCTGAACCTTTTAACATATGACTTGGCATAGCCCATTCTCTCCATTTGCCATCCGGATTAATGAATCGTAATAACAAACCCCAGCCAACCCCATACTCATTACAAGTGAGCGCATCAGCATGTATCGGACTACAGATCCATATGTCTACTGGTTCGGGAGGGTCCTTACTATCCAAACCATGGTAATACAATCCAGGCTTAAACTCGTGTCCTCCCATTTGAAACCAATCATCGTGCGTTTCAAATGACGCACGCTTGATTATAGGTATATTCAAATGCTCAGGCTGTGTATCTAATGGTGAAGTGATATCTAAATCAATAATATTAGTTCTCTCAGTTCCACGTGTGATTTTTTCGAGGGAACCACCACATTCCTTGCGCTCATGGGTGGTTCCCTCGGTTCCTCTAGTTCCTTCATATTTTTCTTGTGACAAATCAGACATGTGGCACCTCAATTTCAGCGATCCAACAGGCCAAATCATTGTAGTCTTTTAAGGAATCTGGCGCATTCTTCGGCCATTTAGGTCTGCTGAATGATGAACTGGAAGCAATGGCTGCGGCACGTCCTTTATTTATTCCTGGGTTATCTGGATTTAGTCTGTCATCATCTGCACAGATTACTATTTCTGCATCAGATAATTTTTGACGAATTTTCATGGCAACTGGTTTTAAATTACCCGCGTCACAGGCAGCAATTACACAGGAATCGAAGTGGTTTTTAGCTAACGTTGCACCAGTAGCAAATCCTTCACAAATTAATATTCGCTTACCATCACCAGGACGACCTTGTACTGGTATGAAGTGCCCTTTGATTGCGCCATTTGATAAAAATCGTTTAGAACCACACTCAGTAATATATTGTAAGCTGCATATTTCACCTGAATAATTAATTACAGGCAAAACAAGTTCTTTACCATGTTGTCGTGCATAAAACGGGGAAATGTGTTTTTTTGTCAAATAAAGATGATTTGGATCGACCTTTGAATAACTATGCCATAACTGTTCAGCTAATTGAGCCGCTTCATATTGTTCTTTAATCTTTAGTTCACAACGGATCCGAGATGTTTCTTTAATTCTTTCAATTTGCTGAGTCCGTTCATAAGAACTCATGCTCTCTCTATTTTTAGCACTCCATTTAGAGTATCCATCTCTTTTCCAGCTTCCAAACATACCGCATGGTATGCCATCCAGATGTAACAAATACCAACCGTTTTTGGAGCTCAACTTGTCACCTACAATATGGAAACGATGTAGTTGTGCATCAGCAATTAAATCTTTCGGCGGTGTTATCCCTTTTGATAATATTTCCGCTTGGAATAGTTGGATAATTTGGTTAAAATTCATGGTGTTAATTCCTATGCAATTTTCTGCGTTGTAATTTCAATTGATGGCAGGCTTCTTCTAATTGACCTTGGATATAAACCTGCCCCATCCCATATTTACTACTGATTTCAAGTAACCTTAATTGGAATAGGTTGAATATTAACTTTAGATTTTCTTCATACATGCCCGCCTCCATAAAAAAATAGAATACGGTCTTTTCTGTCACATGAAGGACAAGATGCATAGTAACAATCAAGAGACATGGCTCACCTCCTGTTTATATTCGCTGGTTGAGTGCACCAATTCATGGCTTTCAATCCATGAAATAACATCCGCTTTTCTATACAGAACGCGACCGGAACATTTTCGATAAGGAATACCTGCGCCCCGCCAACGATCACGTTCTAATGTTTTAATACTTCTGTTGGTGACGGGGGCTATCGTTTCTTGACCAAATAAGGCTTCTAATGGAGCTGACCAAAAAATATTAACTAGCTCATTATCTGGCTTTTTCAGTATGATTTTTCGAGGTTTTTTGAGACTTTCTTCATTTAAAGATAAACTTTTATGTTCAGTGGCATTTACTATCACGATAGTGCTCTCCCGAGTTGATTAGAGGTTTTGGCGCCTTAATCGTACCGCTTGGAAAGCATTAGAATCTGCGGGGCTAAATACACTTATTTTGAGTTAGTTAGCCCGACCGTTGTGCCATTGAATTTATTTTAGCTATATCCAGTCCCATGCATATTCGAAAAGTATTTCATTAACAGTTTTGTTAAGAAAAATTTTCTCTTCACGTACAGTAAGTAGGATGTTTTTAGCGATCTCTTCTAAATCTCGTTTATCCATAGGTTGAACAAAAAAAATACTTGTTATATCAAGGCAGAGCTCTATAGTTTGTGCATCTGAAATTTGCTCATAAGTCATATCTAATGCACGAATCAATTGTGTTGTAATGATCTGGCGTAATACACTTGGATGATTTCTCTTTGCGCTATATAGATGATGACCTTTCTTCTCTAATAGACTATCAAGCAACATTTGGAGCAGGTGCTGTTGCATTCCATTTTCAAAATAACCACCCCCTCCTTTATTGAGCTCATGACGAAGGTTTCTCATTGCTGTTATAACTGGTTTTTTGCTTTTCGCAGTAACAACAGCGTGCTCGAGTTTGCGCTTATTGTCTGTAAAGAAATGTATAAGTAGAGCACACTTACGCTCCAGTGCAAATTCCTCTCTATAGCGACTGATTATTTCATCAGGCGTGGTCTTTATTACAGACAAAGACCAATCAACAGTTTTCCTTTTTGCTCGTTGAAAATGAGTCTGTTGGTGCAACCAACGTACAAATGGATGTTGCTTCATTGTATCCAAGGCATTTTCAGCTGGAATTTGAGATATTTCAGTAGAAAATCTTTCTGGGAAAAAACCAAGCATGCGTTCATTGGTAATGTAATCGCGAGCGTTTGCCATTTGTGCAGTAAACGTTGCCTGTGCATCGAAGATATTTTTTTTTATTTCGGTTGTGGTTACGCCCATATTATTTACCCTCAGGCAATTCACTTAAAACTGCACGTTCGCGTTCTAGTTCAGCGCGAAGTTCCTCTTCAGTGGGCAAGTAATGCAGGTATTTAGAGGCAAATAATTGCTTGCTATCAGTTAAAACAGAGTACTTGGCTACAGCCTCACTTTTTTCGCTACACAAAATTAAACCGATGGTAGGATTGTCGTCAGAACCTTTTCGATGCTGATCATAAATTCTGACATAAGTATCAATCTGCCCTACATCTTGATGGGTTAATTTGCCTATTTTTAAATCGATTAGCAAAAAGCATTTGAGCTTGAAGTTGTAGAAAACAAGATCAATATAAAAATCCTGATCTTCTGTGGCAATCCGTTGTTGACGTTCAACAAACGCAAATCCTTTACCAAGCTCTAGCAAGAATTGTTGAAGGTTGTTTATGAGGCCTTGTTCAAGTTCGGTTTCAACCACTGGTTGGTAAGGTAAATTTAGAAAATCTAAAATATAGGGATCACGCAAGTAATTTTTGGCGTCAATTTGTAATGGCTTTGTATGATCTTCCGCTTCTTGGATGACGGGGGATTTATCTTTACTCATGAGTAAGCGATCATAATAAAGCTTATCAATTTGGCGATCTAAAGCCCTGACACTCCATGCATTGTCTATGGCTTCTTGAGCATACCATTCACGCGCCTTAGAATCTTGAACTCGTAATAAAATGCGGTGGTGCGTCCAAGTCAATTTGGTACTCACTGCGTGCCAAATTGGATTTTGTAAGTAAAACGCACGCATATTTAACAAGTTCCTTGCAGTAAAGCCTTTACCAAATTCCTTCTGCAAGTCGTGTGCCAGCGCTTTAATCTGAGATTGGCCATAGGCTGCTCTTTTGTCTCCTTTTTGCTCTTCTTCAACAATCAAGCGTCCAACCTCCCAGTATGTTTTGACCATAACATGATTGACTGTCTGCTGTAGTTGCGTTCTCGACTCATGTAAGAGATTACGAACTGCTGATAGTAATTCGGTTGAAATGGGTGTATTCATTTTAATAACTCCATTTTTTCTTGTTGGATTGCAATAATTTCGGCAGATTTTACTACCCCCATGCACTTCAAAATATAATCAGTAATGTGTTGCATCGGTTTTCTAAGGCGTTCAACATCCGCCACAATATAGCCAGCAGTCACATCATTGCTCATTTTGTGATTCATTAACCGTTTGAGCGCATAGGCAGGAATGTCTAAACTTTCAGCAATCGTAATAAATGTGCGTCTTAGGTCATGAACGGTAAAGTGAATGCCTGTGGCTTTGATGACATGAGCCATTTGTTTTCGTGGTTCAATAATATGACCAGCAGCACCAGTCCCCTGAAACACATATTCATTGGTTTGATGTTGTTTGCGTTCTTTCAGTAGTTCATACAGAAAATCAGATAAAGGCAAGGTATGAGATTCATGATTTTTAGTGTCGAGAACTTTCATGGTTTTAGCGACCACATCGACCTGCTCCCAGAGTAACGTTGCGGCTTCTTGGCGGCGCAATCCACTAAATAAAATCAATAATAAATAGTCTCTGAGCGTTTGATTTTGTAATTGATTAACAGCTTGATACCATGCTTCTAACTCATGTGACTTAATGAAGGTTTGACGGCGCTCAATACGGTACCAAGCCCGCGTTTGCGATAATCGTTTAACGGGATTTTCTTGTATCAGTGATCGTCCTTCAGCATCTTCATACTGTCCCGCAGCAAAGTTAAATAGTGCTCTTAATACACGCATTGCAAGATTCGCATAGGCTTCGCCGTGTGCTTTGCCCAGATTTTCGTGCTGTTTGGCGATTTTGTCCTTAGTGATCGACACTAAAGGTTTATTACCCCAGTTATCAAATGCCTTGTTGATAATTTGCTGATAATTTGTAAGTGTCGTTTGCTTTAGTGACTTGCGAACCTGAATGTAGTCTTTGAACACTTCATTTAAAGTGACCCCACGCATCTTGTTAGCACGTTTATCTGCAATCGGATCGCCACCTGATGCTATTTGACCAATAATCTTTTGCGCCTCTTTACGTGCTTGCTCGGCAGTGAGTGCACCAAATTTGCCTAAAGTCATACGGCGTACTTTATTACCAATATTTTTTTCTACTACAAAACTTTTAGTTCCAGTGGCAGTGACACGTAGAGCAAAGCCTTTGAGTTGATCATCGCGATAGAAGACTTGATCCTTGCCAACGGGTAATTCAGCGCCTTCGACATTTGATTTGTTTATTTTCATTGGTTCCTCATCTACATGTAGAATCAATGTAGAAAGATCGTGTAGAATGACATAGAAAAATTTAGAAGTGATTATAGTATTAAACCCATGCTGTGTATAGGTTGTTTAGTATTATATAGAAATATATAGTGACAAGTAGAAACTGTTATTTTATAATTCGTAATCAATAGGCCGGGGGTTCGATTCCTCTCAACGGCACCATTACTGGCAAGGGTTGCATAGGGTTCTGTTAAAGTACGAAAATATTAATGTAGAAGCAATGTAGAAATTATATGGTTTGTGGCGGTACTTTTGAGCAGTGTTGTAAAGCATCATATGATTGCTGATTACTATGATGCAAAATTGCAGGTATCTCAGGGCCGACATGGACCACCTATTGCTGGTGCCATAGGTATTGGTAAGTTAATGAGTATCATTAAAGGAATCTAAGGCCGTATGCGGGCTTTTTATTCAAATCCATCTTAAACCCCACTGATATTATTAATTATTGAGTTCATCATCCAAAATTACTGCTGTAATTCTTGATAAAATACGAACCCACCATACGATAAGTATCATTGGTACAATCCAAAACAAACCAAATTTAACATCTAACTCCGCTGATAAATTCAGCGATATAAATAAAAGAACAACTATAGTAATAAACCATATTAACTTTTTCATTATGAACCTCTGATAATCCCAGCAATGATTCACCGGGATTGATTGGTTGAGTGTCAATTAGCCCCCGCATGGGTAAATGCACCATGATTGACCACGAGCGTAGACATATTCACCCCACTGACCAGCATTATTCCAGCAACATTGACTATAACCCATCGCGTTCGCAACCGTTTTCTGTTTCGATGGTTGTGTTTTTATTTTACCCAAACAAGAATCGATGTTTGTGTCATTTTTATCACAATAATTTAATATCTTGGCGGATATTTCTGGCGTTATTACACCACCATACATACTATTAAAGCGAACCTTATCTTGCTCTGAAATTGCAGCCATCGCATGAACCGATACCAACATACACACTATTAATATTGCTTTTTTCATCATTACTCCTCAGTTAATAAAACTCAGACAATAGTAATCTCCGCGGAGATTTTCTTGGCTCTTTTTGTAAAAAGTCCATGTTTGTTTTTATTATTATTATTGAGTTTTGTGCTTACATCCGATTGTGCGTTTTTATGTGCTTCCTAGCCTCGCTAGCAATAGAGATGAGCTCAAAGAATCCATTTATTTGCTATGCTGCGCCGGTAAATTATTGCTTATTATCCACAATAGAAATAATTTGTGAGCATTATATATTTTATTTACACAAAAGTATAGCATTCCTAAGTATCTAGATTGGATAAAAACTTAGATTCTCTAAGCTTGTAACTTATTAATACGAGCTTAAAATGAAAGACTCCCCTTTATGCAAAAGACTTAGGGACGCACGTGTGTTAGCCAATATCTCTCAAAAAAAATTAGGGATCGAAGCGGGGATGGATGAATTTTCTGATAGTTCACGGATGAATCATTATGAGCTCAATCGACACACACCTGATTACTCAACATTAAAACGGATAGCAACGGTGCTTAAATTACCGGTAGCTTATTTTTATGCGGAGTCTGATGAGCTGGCTGAAGTCATTAGGATGTTTAATAACTTAACTAAGGCGGATCAGGGGGTAGTGCTGAAAGCATTGGCTACCTACAATGTGTAGCATATGACGACTAGCTTTAATCAGGCAACCATTTAAGTGACGTCGCCCCATTCCAAAACTTGACTCAACCTTTTTTTACATTCAGTTATTTGTTTTGCCATGTTTCGTATATCAGCACAGCGCGCACCATGCTGATAGCTATTCATTTTGGAAGTATTTTTACCGTAAGATGTTTTCGGACCGGTTGAATGCTCCCACGGTTTCTGTTGGCGTATTCGTTGCGCCTGTTGTAATCGTTGTTCTAATGTCCATGTTCTTAGGTTCATAAGCGACCCCGGCATTCAGTTCGTTTGCAACTTTATTATTAATTTCAATTGACTGGGACTCAGATTTTACACCATTGTTCACTTCTTGTGTGATTGCGTTATATTGCTGTTTAATAAAGGTGGTTGACCTGCGGGGGTGTTTGATTTCTGTTAATGCCATTAACGTTTTTCTACATCCCATTTGAGCTCTGAGGGCGATATTTGCGAAAACCTCTGCATGCTCCATACTGGCATTAGGTAGCTTAGTTAAAGCGTCATAGAACATAAATTCAAGGCACTTTGATTGCGTTATAAGCATCGCTTCAATTTCATTAGTATTACCATCGATAACCCTGTCTACGCTTCGCGATAACCTCTCTATTACAGCCGATGTATCAAGCTCACCGCCATGTAGCTTGTTAAGTGCTATCGCCGCATGACCACGACAGTGTAAATACACTTCTGTGTTTGATTTTTTTCTTTTTTCCTCAAATTGATCTTTTTCTATTGTTTCATTATCCATTGTTTTTTCTCCGTTGTATTAGCTAGGAAACTTATAGTACCCGCACGCACAAAAGGGGACGCGGTAGCCGCACTCACAAGTTGTCTTAATTATATTGAGTGATGGATCAAGATTGATAATATTTTCAAAAATAGAACTATCTTTTCTCTGAGTTTGTCTCGAGGAACCAAGGGAACCAGAGGAACATTCATGATTTATATGGCTTGTTTCGGTTCTCTCTAGCACTGGCGGTAAGAGAACCGAGGGAACCATTAAAGTGTTTAACACATCACGAAAGCTCAAAGTTCATCCTCCTCGGATGGT
>CAISKC010000145.1 GCA_903885895.1 uncultured Legionella sp. | reverse complement strand
GAATCTTGTTTGAGTTGAGCAAATAACTGCTCCCAGCTTGCGACGCCTTTTTTGAGTTCTTTTTGTGAATCAAGAACTTCATACCGTAGACCATTATCGTCTGCTTGAATGTAAATAATGTTATCTTCGCGCTCGGCGGCTGATATGGGGCGCATTTCATATCCGGAAATTGCAGTAATTTCTTTAAGGTTTAAGAAATATTTAGCCATTTTTTTAATGACACCCATGGAACCTGATACATCATGGGCAATGCGGTTTACTACAGTGATGAATTTTGCTTGGGTTTCTAACTCGGCTTTGTGTGCAGCGTTTTCTATTGCTAAACGCTCAGCTTCTTCTCGTTGTTTTTGCTCTTCTATTTGAGCTTGTTGTAATGACTGAAGCGCCGATTCCGCTGTTTCCTTGGCTTTTTTTAACTTTTCTTGTGTTTCTTTTAATTCAGTAATATCTAAAGAAACACCAATAATTCCTATTACGCTTTTGCTTTTGTCAAACATTGGTTCTTTAGATGTTAAAAACGTATGTATTTTCCCATCGCTTAAAGTTGCTTCTTCTTCTAATTTCAACCCTTGTTTTGAATGCATGATCATTTTGTCATTTTCAATGATACGTGCAGCTTGATTTTTCCATATAAAATCATAGTCTGTTTTTCCAACAGCATCATTGTTACATTTAAGACCCGCTATTTTAGCGTGCAATAAATTGTCGCCTAAGATTACGCTATCGACATCTTTCCAGTAAACACTTGCTGGAATTATCTGTACTAAATTATTGAGATAAGCTTCTAGTTTGGCGTTTTCTTTTCGAAGATTTTCTATCTCAATTTTGTCTTGTGACATCTCTTCTGCCATAGATGTTTATTCCATATGCCTAGTTTTTTATCACCACTCTAATTATTATAGCCCATAGGGCAGTAAGATATTAGGTTATATTTATACAAAAGAATCCATCATCTGCATAATTTTCTTCACTTATAAGTGTATTTTTTGATAATTTCACTAATATATTTTACATTTGGCTTTTGTAAAATAGTGTCATGATTACCCGGTATCATATGAATATCAACCGGTTTAATCGTATGTGATCCTAAATAGTTAGCAGGATCATTCATCGCGGCAAACTCACCGGCTTGTTGTAATGCTTTAAATAGGATGATTTTTTTATTTATTTTTGGTGGTATATAAGTAAATCCTAGCTCTTGCAATCTGAAATAATAGAGTTCCATCCATGGTTTTGGATCAATGTTTTCTTGAATAAGATTGGTGGTAACACGTTCATATTGTTGCAGAATACTGTTTTTAAGGGCTTCTTTTGCTTTGGCATTCATAAAATTCGATACCACCCACGTATCGAATGCAAAAATACACTGAATTATGCTACTCAATTTTTTTTGCTCGAGTTGATAAACCATTTCCATAGAAAGCATTCCTCCAAATGAAAAACCAGCAAGAATAAATTTTTCAGATTGGAAATTTTCTAATAGCAAGGCGTTATAATGTTGTGCCATAGAGGGGATATCATCGAACAGTATTTGATCAGTGTCTATACTAGGATCCTGAACAATATAGCATGGTTGCTCATTGGGTAATAATTTGATCAAATCAAGATAACAAAACCCCGTTCCACCAATAGGGTGCATAAAAACAATAGGTGTATTTTTAGGGTCACCAATTTTCACTTTTTTTAATGTGTTTTTGTAGTATATGTTTTGTTCTTTTGAGATGAAGCGAGAATCATTTATAAAATAATTTATTTTTTCACTAAGCAGTTTGATGGTTGAATTCTCATATAATTCAGAGAAATTTATTTTCACATTAAATTTCTCACTAATCATATGTATTAACGTTAATGCTGATATTGAATTTCCTCCTAAATCAAAAAACTCTGTATTAACGCCGATACTATTATGTTCTATTTTTAAAATTTGTGAATAAATGGCGGCAATTTCGTTTTGAAGCAAACTGGATGGAGTTTCATGCTCAGTATATGAAATAGGGTGTACGTAGGTGTTTACCAGCATATCCTTGTCTATCTTGCCAGTATTAGTCATTGGAATATCTTTGATTTGGTAATAAAGACCAGGAATCATGTATTTAGGCAAGGTTAGCTTAAGGTAATGATATAAATTTATTTCAGATAGCTCTTTGTTATCTTTCAGTTGAACATATGCCATCAATTGTTGGTGTTCTGAGTTTTTTATTAACAGAATCGCTTGTTCAACTAAAGGGTGCATTTCTAAGTTAGATTCAATTTCGTCTAATTCAATCCGATAGCCATTAATTTTAATTTGATTATCTTCTCTACCAAGATACCTTATATTTCCGTCTGGTTGCCAAGCAACTATATCTCCTGTTTTGTATAATCTATCGCCAAAATGATGTGTAAATTTTTTATTATTAAGATGCTTAAGATTTAAGTACCCGCGAGTTAGTCCTGACCCTGATAAATAAAGTTTACCTGGAGATCCCACTGGAACTGGTTGGAGGTTTGCTCCAAGTATGTAAACGTGGGTGTCGCTGATAGGTTTTCCTATTGGTAAAGGATTTGGTATCTCTTTATGATTTTTTACAAAATAAGTTGTTGAAAAAGTTGTATTTTCGGTTGGGCCATAACCATTAATTAAATACTTTGGGTGTTTGGGTTGTTTAAAAATAGTTCTTACTGCATCTGCAAGAAGGGCCTCACCACCAACTACTAAATATTTTAGATTCTCAAACAATTTTGGTTTCGAATGAGAATATGAATGAAACAACTGAGTTGTTAAGAATAAAATAGAGATTTTATGACTTTTTAAAAAATTTTGAAAAGAGTCTGGATCTAGTAGGGTATGTTTACCTGTTATAATCAACTTAGCGCCGTTTAATAGTGCTCCCCATATTTCAAAAGTTGCCGCATCAAATATTATGCTAGATGCTTGAGCTATTCGATCTTGCCTAGTTATCTTAATGTAATTAGTTTCTTTAACTAATCGTAAAATACCTGGTTGCTCGATCATTAG
>CAISKC010000144.1 GCA_903885895.1 uncultured Legionella sp. | reverse complement strand
CACAGGATCGTTTGTAAGCCAAAACTGTTTCTAAGTTATAGTAGTTATACTGATTGTCAATGGGTATGTCCCATTTCATACCTGTACCTACGCTATTTCCGTAATGTATTTCGTAGTTAGGTTCAACAGAGCCTGCAAACTCGTGCCAATCATTGCTCCAATCTAACAGATACGGAAGTATGATCATTCTCCACCCAGGTGCCATTTTTGCTCGCCAGGGCCAAAATAACAATCTAGTGCGATACTCATACAAACTGCCATCATCATTGGTCCACGGTCTAGTACCTTTGTTGGCCCACTTGGTTCCGTGTAACATTTCTGGGTGTAAATGACCACGACTAAAATAAGTGTCGTACCCGTCTAATGTCTCTGGTAAAGGTATTGTATATCCAATATTTAATAGCCCGCGAAATCCTAGACAATGCCTAATAGTGTGTTGCTGACCAAAACCTTCTGGCATGTATTCTTGAATATTTCCTTTGAGATTCTTAAACCACTCTGGTAAAAAATTTTTTACGGGTTCAGGAGCAGGACAGTTAAGATACTGTATAGCAGGATCTGTGCAATATTCCCATGTAAGATAATCAGTGACGCGAGCTGTAGTCATATCCAGGTTTCATTTTGTTAATTTGTTGTTGGTAATAATCAGTATCGGTCCAGGCGTAATCGTATGTTGCTGTTATATTACCAGCTTCTATTTTGTATATATCTAGATGATTACTAAGTATTGGCCAAACTTCTCTGAAATTAGTTGTACCAAAGCTGCCTTGTAAATCTACTTGCCCCACAGGATGATATCCATAATTGTATTCAGTATTTTGTGTGTCAAAACGATTACGATGTAGCCAGGCTCTAAAACCTGTCATTTCTCGTGTATGCCATGGATGAGGGCCATTGAACAACACATCCTGAGCCCATTCGATATCGAACTCTCCACTATAATAACGTAGGTGTGTGATAGCATCGCAGGTAGCGTTGTCAATATCCACTCCTTTTTCATCTCGATAAACTTCATACAAGGTCTTACCAATCTGTGTCCAATGTAAGTACACTTCACCAAATTTTCTATCGTATCTGGTCTCATCAAAAGTTGTTTTATAATCATTAGGAAACTCCAGGCGCGGTGCATTTAAAAATGTAGTAATTTGACTAGGTCTTACCCAGTCTGGTAATTCTGCTTTTTTTCGCTGACTCAGCATTAGACTTTCTGCTTCGTGACATAAGTTATTTAACTGCCTAATAGCAAATTTAGTATTGTAGTCTGCACGTCGGTACCAATCACTTAGATTCCATACTGTGCCTTGTAAATGTTCAAAGTGATTGTGTAATGCATTCATTAACTCTTGGTTTGGCTTTAATCCTTGTCTAATTGTATTGAGTGCAAATATTTCAGGAATCCAATAGTCACCTTCAAAAAACCCATTGATTTGTTGGCAAGCCCAAGTTAATTCTTTACATATAAAATCTAAATCTCGCGGACTATCTGGAAATCCTAAAAAACAAAAATTCTTTTCTAAATACAAGTTATGTTTTAACAAATCTCGTAAGGCTGTGTACCAATTATTTGCCATTGGATCGTCATTGACTTTGATAGTGTAGTCAATTGTGTTTAATTTGTTTAACGGATCACGTAAGATTATTTTAACAGATTGAGTCAT
>CAISKC010000143.1 GCA_903885895.1 uncultured Legionella sp. | reverse complement strand
CACCGTTCCTTGCGGATTTTGAAAAAGATGTGCGTATTGCTTATGACGATTTGCAAAAATCCATTGGGCATAGCGAGTTCACTGTGGCGGTACGCTCCTCAGCAACGGCCGAAGATTTGCCTGATGCTTCGTTTGCCGGCCAACAAGAAACGTTTCTCAATGTTGCAGGTTTGGATGCCATGTTCCAAGCAATCAAAGCCGTTTTTGCTTCTCTTTTTAATGATCGCGCGATTGCTTATCGTGTGCACCATGGATTTGACCACAGTAGCATTGCCTTATCAGCCGGGATCCAGCAGATGGTGCGTTCGGATTTGGCTGCCAGTGGCGTGATGTTTACCGTCGATACTGAATCAGGGTTTGATCAAGTCGTCTTGATTACATCCGCTTATGGTTTGGGTGAAATGGTGGTGCAAGGAGCGGTGAATCCGGATGAATTTTACGTATATAAACCGGCGCTCAAAGCGGGTAAGGCCGCAGTGATTCGGCGAAATTTGGGTTCCAAAGCTTTGAAAATGGTGTATTGCCAACAAAACGCTGTCAAAACGGAAGACGTGCCAGTAGAGCAGCAACGTCAGTTTTCTCTGACTGTTCCAGAATTAGAAGCCTTGGCTCAGCAAGCGCTGATTATTGAAGCACATTATGGACGTCCCATGGATATTGAATGGGGAAAAGATGGCTTGGATGGACGTTTGTATATTCTGCAAGCAAGACCTGAAACGGTCACTAGTCGTGCACCGCAGCAAATATTGGAACGTTATCATTTAAAACAACGTGGTAAGGTATTAGTCGAAGGGCGCAGTATCGGTCAGAAGATAGGGCAGGGACGAGTACGCGTGATTCGCAGTATTCAGGAGCTTCATCAGGTCGCTGCTGGAGATGTTTTAGTGTCTGATATGACCGATCCAGATTGGGAACCGGTGATGAAGCGTGCTGCAGCAATTATTACCAATCGAGGTGGCCGAACTTGCCATGCTGCTATTATAGCGAGAGAGTTGGGTATCCCTGCCGTGGTAGGTTGTGGTAATGCGACAGATATATTACAAAATGACGTTGCGGTGACAGTCAGCTGTGCTGAAGGTGAAACCGGATATGTATATGAGCATGCTTTGCAGTTTGAGAAGTTGTCGTTGAATGTGGAAACGATGCCAGTACTGCCAGTTAAAATCATGCTGAATGTGGGTAATCCGGAACGTGCTTTTGCGTTTCAATCGGTCCCTAATGCAGGCGTGGGCTTGGCGCGTTTAGAATTTTTGATATCCAATACCATTGGGATTCATCCGCAAGCTTTATTGAATTATGACAAATTAAAAGATCCCCAATTAAAACAAATAATCAGTCAAAAAACGGCTGCGTATGCATCACCTGTGGATTATTATGTGGAACGTCTGAAAGAAGGTATTGCCACGATTGGCGCAGCGTTTGCGCCCAAGCCTGTGATTGTGCGCCTGTCAGATTTTAAAACCAATGAATATGCAAATTTAATTGGTGGGAAAGACTATGAACCCCAGGAAGAAAATCCTATGCTGGGATTCCGTGGCGCATCTCGCTATGTGTCACCGAATTTTACGGATTGTTTTGCTTTAGAATGCATTGCGGTGAAACGCGTGCGTGAAGAAATGGGATTGACCAATGTGGAAATTATGATTCCATTTGTGCGAACCGTTGCGGAAGCCAAAGCGGTGATAGAGCGTTTGGCCAAAGAGGGTTTGGTCCGCGGTGAGCATGGACTACGCATCATTATGATGTGTGAGATCCCGGCGAATGCATTGTTAGCGAAGGAGTTTCTCCATTATTTTGATGGGTTTTCAATCGGGTCGAACGATTTAACGCAATTAACTTTAGGGATTGATCGCGACTCTGCTTTGGTGGCGGCGCAATTTGATGAGCGCGATGCTGCGGTGAAATTATTATTGCATATGGCCATTTCTGCTTGCAAAGCACAAGGCAAGTATATTGGAATTTGTGGACAAGGACCTTCCGACCATCCGGATTTTGCTCAATGGTTGATGCAAGAAGAGATTGATAGTTTATCGCTGAATCCAGATTCTGTTTTGGATACGTGCCTGTTTTTAGGGAAAATGCTAGCCAGTCATCAGGTTGTTACCGAATGATGAATCGGAAACTGTGGTTAGGAATCCTATTAGCCAGTTGCTCCTCTTACGTTTGGGCTAAATCAAGTATGGCCAGTATTGATCCGGCTTCTTCTATTATATTTTGGGGAACGATACTCTTATTTTTTGGAATTGTCGGTCGTTATATTGCCAAAAGTTGCGGCCAACCAGGCGTTTTAGGGGAACTTTTGATGGGTGTCGTGGTTGGCAATATATGTTATGCCTACCATGTCCCATTGATGATTGTCCTTCGCGATAGTGCAGCTGTGTTTGCAGTGATTCAAAAAATGTTGCAAGGGTTGTCATTAAACACCGCGGTACACCAATTGATTCCAGATACGTATTATGCGAAGCAAGTGGTTGCTGCGATGTCTGGTCAAAATGGCGAACAATGGATTACCGTGACTTTTGTTGTTGATGCGTTTTCACGCTATGGCGTCATTTTTTTATTGTTCATGGTTGGCTTGGAAAGTTCTCTACGAGATTTAAAAAAAACCGGAAAAGAATCGACATTTGTTGCAGTGATAGGTGTCATCGCACCGATGCTCTTAGGGTTGCTCATTACAAAGTGGATGCTGCCGCAAGCGGCGTTTAGCACCGCATTGTTTGTAGCGGCCACGTTATCAGCGACCAGTGTGGGCATTACGGCACGGGTCTTACAAGATATGAATAAACTCAAAACGCGTGAAGCCAAAACTATTTTGGGTGCGGCTATGCTGGATGATGTTTTGGGCTTGGTGATTCTGTCTGTTGTGAGTGGGATGGTGATCATGGGTTCAGTAAGCCCCTGGATGCTCATACGGATCATAGCCATGGCGACTATCTTTTTTCCTTTGTCGCTTTGGTTGGGACCTATCTTATTACGTCGCATGATTGCTTGGATCACCTTTGTCGATCCCTGGGAAGCAAAATTATTAACGAGTTTTATTTTTATCATGGGGTTTTCTTGGTTGGCGACGATAGTACATATGTCGACCATCATCGGTGCTTTTATCGCAGGGATTATTTTACACGAAGGATTTTTTGAAGCGCGAGAAAGAGAAGTTAAAGATCCCCAGAGTATTCGTAATTTGTTGGCACCTTTTGAGGCAATTTTTGCGCCCTTGTTTTTTGTATTAATTGGAATTCAAGTTAGGCTAGAATCGTTTCTGGATAAACAAGTGTTTTTATATTCTTTGTGTTTGTTGGTAGCCGCAATTTTAGGAAAACTAGTGAGTGGACTCGGAGGTAATCGACGTGATGATCGATTACTGATTGGCATTGGTATGATCCCGCGTGGTGAAGTTGGTTTGGTATTTGCCTCGGTAGGAAAAAGTCTACATATTATTCCGGATGCTTTGTTTTCAGCCATTATCGTGATGGTGGTTGTGACAACATTTATCACACCAATATGGATGAAGATCCAATATCAACGAACACAATGACTGTTCATCGGGCGTCGCGATGGCTCCGAGTGGTTACCGAATTTGATTGATAAGAGTGAAAAATGATGTCGATTATAGAAGAGGTCTGCCGTGCTTTGGCAGAAGATGTGGGAACCGGTGATATCACCGCAGCATTATTACCTAGCGAACAAATATTAGAGGCAGTGATCATATCGCGCGAAGCCATGTTGGTTTGCGGACAAGCTTGGGTTGATGCGGTGTTTGCTCAATTAGACAGCCGGATCACATGCCAATGGTTGGTGACGGAAGGTACTTGGTTACCAGGTCCGGCAAAATTGTGTCATATTTCAGGGCCAGCGCGCGCGTTGCTAACAGGTGAGCGTACGGCATTGAATTTTCTGCAAACTTTATCTGGAACGGCCACGCAAACGCATAAATTTCTGCAAGCTTTAAGCGGTACAAGCACACGTCTTTTAGATACGAGAAAAACGTTACCAGGGTTACGAAGCGCGCAAAAATATGCAGTGGCCTGTGCTGGTGCTATGAACCATCGCATGGGCTTGTACGATGCTTTTCTAATCAAAGAAAATCATATTGCAGCTTGTGGATCCATCCAATCGGCTGTCGCCATGGCCCGTAAAGCGCATCCACAGGTATTTCTTGAGGTGGAAGTCCAGAATTTAATTGAATTGCGTCAAGCTTTGGCCTGTCAACCGGAACGAATTTTATTGGATAATTTTGATTTATCTATGATTAGAGAAGCGGTGGCGCTCAATCAGCCTAAATTATGTGATTTGGAAGTATCGGGTGGCGTGAATGTAACGAGTATTCGAGCTTTAGCAGAAACAGGGGTGGATTATATTTCGGTTGGAGCATTGACGAAATCTGTGCAAGCAATAGATTTAAGTCTGTTGGTGGGTGAATAATGAAAAAAATTGTATTAACTGGCGGTGGTAGTTCTGGTCATGTGACGCCTAATTTGGCACTGATTCCGGCGCTACAAGCGCATGACTGGTCTGTAGAATATATTGGATCAGAACGGGGTATGGAACGCGCTATGCTTGAAGCTGAGCAGATCCCGTATCATGCTATCCAAACCGGTAAATTGCGGCGTTATTTTTCTTGGCAAAATATGCTCGATCCATTGCGCGTTTTGGTGGGTATTGCGCAAGCTTATGTTTTGCTGCGTCGAATCAAACCACAAGTTGTTTTTTCGAAAGGCGGATTTGTGGCTTTGCCTGTAGTAGTAGGTGCTTGGTTGGCAAGGATCCCGATTGTGGCACATGAATCTGATTTTTCGATCGGGCTTGCGAATCGTTTGAGTTTTTACTTTGTAAATACTATCTGTGTAACGTTCTCTGCGGCTTGTGCTAACTTAACAAATCCAGCCAAAGGGGTGGTTACCGGTACACCGATTCGTGAAAGTTTGTTTCAAGGAGATCGCACGAAAGGATTCCAGCATTGTGGATTTCAAGCTGACAAACCTTGCTTATTAGTGATGGGAGGGGGGCAGGGTGCACAATCTATTAATCTCTGTATTCGACAAGCTTTGCCAAGATTGCTCCCTAGTATGCACGTGATTCATATTTGTGGTCCGGGTAAAGCGGATCTCAGTTTTAATCAGCAAGAAGGTTATTTTCAATTAGAATATGCCAACACAGAGCTGGCTGATTTGTTTGCAGCAAGTGATTGGGTCGTATCACGTGCAGGAGCGAATGCATTGTACGAATTATTGGCTTTGGCTAAGCCGCATATTTTAATTCCATTGCCAATCCGGCAAAGTCGGGGTGATCAAATTGAAAATGCGCGCTATTTTGAACGTTTGGGTGCTAGTTATGTGATCCCAGATGAAGATCTCAACCCTGAGGTATTGGTACAAACAATTCAAACGCTGCAAAACAATCAAGCCCAGATTCAAGCAGCAATAGCAGCACTCAACATTCAACCTGCTGTCCAGCCTATTATGAAAATTTTAGAGGAGTATGCAACGCCTGCTTGAGTTTAAAGAGTAGTACTTGTTTTTTTACCTTAAGCAAACGGATAATCCGTATACCCTTTTTCATTTCCACCATAAAATGTACTCGGGTCAGGTTGATTCAAAGGCAGATGCTCAGCAAAGCGCTTTACCAAATCAGGATTAGCAAGAAAAGGCTTTCCAAACGCGACCAAATCGGCATAGCCGCTGGACACTGCTTCGGTTGCCAACGAGTAGTCATAGCCATTATTTACCATCCATGCACCACGAAACAAGGCACGAAGTTTATGAAAATCAAACGTCTCTAAAGTCTCGCGTGAACCGCCAGTCGTGCCTTCAATCACATGTACATAAGCAAGATGTAAACTATCTAATTCGCGAATCAATTGCGTGTACAGTTTGAACGGGGCACTGTCGGTTGCGCCATTGGAAGCGCTAGTCGGCGATAGACGGATGCCGGTTCGATGGGCACCAATTTGATCGATAATGGCTGTCACCACTTCAAACGCAAAACGGAGGCGATTTGAGATAGAGCCACCATACAGATCAGTACGTTGATTCGAAGCGTCTGCCATAAATTGTTGAATCAAATAACCATTTGCAGCATGGATTTCCACACCATCAAAGCTCGCGTCGATTGCCAATTGTGCGGCTAGTTGATAATCCCGAATAATCTGCTTAATCTCATCGATCTCTAAGGCGCGAGGGGTGCTGACTTCTATAAATTCACCTGTTTCACTAATGGTCTT
>CAISKC010000142.1 GCA_903885895.1 uncultured Legionella sp. | reverse complement strand
TTGCACAATTTTTTTAACTACAAGGAAACATCACATGAAAAATATTACCCTGGCAACGCTCTCCCTAATCACAGCACTGACTGCCACCACCATGTCTTCTGCAATATATGCTGATAGCATTGATAAACCGAGCAGTTGCACTAGTTGCGGTTGTGGAGCATCTAAGAATACTGACGAGAATTCTGTTAACAGAGAATCGGTTAATACAGAAGATAGCAACGGACCTGTGACAGAACAGCGGTAATAAAGGTCAGGGACAAACGCAAGGTTCCTTAGCCTTATGCCCCAAGGCGCTTCTCAGAAGCGCCTTGTTTTACAACCGCGCAAGCACGCACATTTAAATGAACGCCTTAGGCTACTACTTCGCTGATCCCATCGAGGATAAATCACTAAAAGTTCGATTAAATCGCATCAGGCTACCGCTGCTGCTCCTAGAAGACTCAGAAGACGCTGACCTAATACGAAACATTCCATATCGATCCACTGTTGAGAAAGAGGGTTGACTTGAAAATGACTCTGCGTCAGTCCCAATATCACAAAACATTTCATCCTCTTCCGGAACTGAAGTACAAATGGCTGTCCGAGGAATTTTTTTTATTTCAGACCTAAGTGAGCACAAAACTGACCAGCAATCCTGCTCAAAATCGACATCATCAATTGATACAAAAAGTGAAGTCGGATTCCTTGGCGCATAATTTTTTATAGTTGACAAATGAAAACGCATTACGTCTTCAGCATCCGGAGATGACAAAAAGCGGATGAAAGACTCGTTTTTTACTGCACTCTGTTTTAATTTTTCCTTCCTTTCCAGTAAAAAACAGTTCAAAGATTCAGAATTTCCCGGCAAATAAAACTCAGAAAACCGGCGAATATGGTTGTCTGGCAATAAAATAATTTGCAAAATAGCGGCATTGATTTCAAGTCTGAAGTGCGGTGCGTCAATCAAGTCATCGGAAAAAATATCACTACTTGTAGGCTCACCTTTGTTTAAAATATCCAACCAATTATGGGCTTCATAATTCGTTAAATAAGGCAAACTGTCAAACAGCTCTGGCGTAATATCTGATGATTTACCAACGAGTAAATCAGGTCTTACTAATGAAGAAAAACTCCAATCCCCATCAATTTTGATAAATTTATTATGTTGATTTAGTCCTAAATTGCCCATATTCAAATCAATTTCATGTAAAAAAATAGCGAGCACTAATATTTGACCGAGCCCAGTATAAACGCCACTGGTCAGACGTAATTTTTTTTGAATAGGAATTGGCTGAAAACCGATAACTGCCTTGGAAAGTGTAAACCACTGCCCCGTTTCAAAATCTTTAGCCAACCGCATTTCTGGATGATATGGCAGGAGCAAACGATAAAACTCTTGTCCCAATATCTCATGCCGCGCACGCGTTTCGTCCAATGCCTCTTTACAATACCAAACATCTGCTTCATCCTCAAAATATCCTGTAGTTATTTCATGCGAGCAGGACTCCGGTTTAGGCATCTCAATTGTTGTAAACTTACGAATATCAAATTCGGTAATGGGCATAATATCTCGATCGATCAAATAGTGATCATATTATACCATAAGATGACAAAAAAAGATCTACAGAATCAATTTATGATCATTCAAGCATTGGTGAGAATCAGTAATCACGCATCGAACTTGATTGTCCACAAGTATTGATGCAAGTCCTGCATGCCATGAGAAATCCAAAGAAAGTCTTTTACGTTTATGCCAAATGGACACTATGGCTCAGTGCCTGAGTTTGGAGATCGATCTTAATTGAGGGGTGACGCTCCGGAGGGCTCCTAGCGCGCGCAGCTTGCGAGAACGCTGGGATACCGGAGTGACAGGACCCCGAAACACTGCCATCAAACAACGGCACGGTTAAAAAGAAGTTGAAACAGTGACCTAGTCAATTAAGCCAAAATAAGTCACAGCTTTTTAAAAACAAGGGAGTTACTCAGACCTCAGAACGAGCGAATTGAGGGCCAATAATAATGAGGTTAAAAAGTAAGGGCTTTTAAGGCTTATCGTCCAAAACTTTTTTCTTAGTACTGA
>CAISKC010000141.1 GCA_903885895.1 uncultured Legionella sp. | reverse complement strand
CGCCTCATTCAAGTTAAAATTCGAGCAAATTATCTCAATTTTCGCTTCGAAAAACTAATTGATGACACGCCCTAGTTTACAAACAATCAAAAGGATCTTATAAACCAGCCTACCCACTCACCAATTCCTGCAAACTGCGTTCGGTTTGACCGCCATATAAAGTCGTGTTTAGATTACCGTTTGGATCGAAGACATAGGTCACAGGCACAACGGAAATATCATCCAAATGCAATGATTTCAAAGAACTAGGATTCAAGCTTGGATATTGAATTGCAAAGTCTTTTACCAAACGACGTTGTTTAGGTAAAGAGGAGGAATCAAAGTTCACAGCAAAGACTGCCACGTTGTCCGCGTGATTGGTCGCATAAAAATTATTTAGCTCCGAGATTTCATCCACACATGGTCCACACCAGCTGGCCCAATAATTAATGAAAACCCATTTGCCATGTAACGATGACAGCGAAATTTTACGCCCATTGATATCTTCTAAATCTAATGCGGCTTGGCACACAGATTGGCAAGTCAATAACGCTAAAAACAAACCAAAACTTGCAAACAATTTATTCATAGTGGCCCCCATGTCGTCTAACCGCAACCAACGTATCAGAACAAGCTTTTAGGTATTATAGCACATGGTTTTGATCTGATCGGACGACCACCCATTTTGCTCATAAAACTTGATTGCGTTACGTTATTTATTGTGGTGCTGCGCACAGCCTTTGGGCCCAACAAGCGCGCGAAGCGCTACATTATCAAGGTATTGTGGTGCTTCGCACAACCGTTGGGCCCGAAGGCCCAACCTACTAAAATAGAGAAAACCTAGCACACCCCTTGCTTGTTTGATAATGAACCAATATCATAGGGCACAATTGAGCAACCGTGCTAAGAGCCGCTATGCACCATCGCCCGCGCAAACGTTTTGGACAGAATTTTTTACAATCACAACCGGTGATTGCAGCGATTGTTCGACTGATTGATCCACAAAATCATGACAACATGGTTGAAATTGGCCCAGGATTAGGCGCTTTAACCATTCCGCTACTCCAAAAAATCGATCATCTCACCGCGATCGAAATCGATCATGATTTGCATGAGCCTTTGCTGAACCTCCCTCTCGCCGCAACACGTTTAAAATTGATTGATGCTGATGCTTTATCTGTTAATTATGAACAATTTGGCAAGGATCTACGCTTGGTTGGGAATTTACCGTATAATATCTCCACCCCTTTGCTGATCCATCTCTTACAGAGTTTAGGATCAATTCGAGATATGTATTTTATGTTACAAGCCGAAGTAGTCGATCGCCTGGTTGCAGAACCTGGGTCCAAGACATATGGACGGCTGTCCGTCATGGCTCAGTATTTTTGTGAAGTGGACAAATTATTGGAAGTACCGCCCACCGCATTCTATCCGCAACCAAAAGTAGACTCTGCCATCATTCGGCTAGTGCCTCATCAGCATCCGCCTTATCCAGACGTGACTTGGTCCGATCTCGAAAGATTGGTGGCATGTGCCTTTGGAATGCGTCGTAAAACGCTGGCTAATAATCTAAAGCCGCTCCTATCCGCTGCACAAATTGCAGAAATTGGCATCGATCCTGGACTCCGGCCAGAACAAATTAGCGTGAAACAGTATGGATTACTGACCATCTTACTTTCACATCATACGGACACAGGAGTGCACTGATGTTTTACCGTGAAGAAAAAAAAAACGCAAGGCTCAAAAAAGCCGGCCCTACTTAAAAACTTGGATCCAATTGAATCCTATGAAACTTTGCTGAAAGATAAAAAACGCCAGGATGCGCTGAGCCAGATCAAACAAAATCTTGCTTATCAAGCCAGCCATTACCAAAAATTAGCAGCGCCCCTGATCGCCGGCGTGGCCATGTATTACCAAATGTTACCCGAAACATCACTGTACTTCAGTCATCGCGGTGGCTTATTAGATCGAGCTTTATATCGTACCGAAGCCGCACTTAATTTAATGCGGCAATTAATGGTCCGAGATGAATCAGGACTCCCTTCCGAAGACCAAAAACTATGGCTATATGCTTTGTTTTCAGCCAGCTTATTGCAGGGTATCGGTAAATTATACACCGAGTACCAAATTAGCATTCATAATGGCGTAGGAACCTTAGTAAAGCTTTGGGAACCCTTACTAGAAGACATGCGCTCTGTCGGCGACTATTATCGTTACCAATTTATCCGCGAAGACAGTGACAGTGAAGTATTACGCAGACATGTCAGCGTCTTACTCGCGCAACAGCTTATGCCAAAAGAAGGCTTCGCGCTGTTAGCGGCGAATCCAGCTATCTTTAAAGCATGGTTAGCACTTTTAGAAGAGGATCGCGATGGCGCAGGTTCATTATCTGCTATATTAGACCGCGCGAATGCCTTGACAACTCAACGATATTTAAATGATTATCTCGATGAACATGGCCATCTTTTGGAACACGGTAGTGGGCGAGTCGGTACATTTTTGGATAATGTACCAGAACATACAATTGAAAGAGAACGCACCATCGGGGCGGAGTTTCTCACTTGGGTACATGATGCCCTCGCTAGTGGAAAATTGGTATTCAATCAAGAGCCCATCCGAGCAGAAATCTACCCAACTGGGGCAGTATTATCGGCGGAAGTCTATGATATGTTTCTGCAAGAACATCTTAAGTTAAAAAGCAAATATATCGTTCAACGAGCGGTAAACGCATGGCAAGAGCACCTCATATTGGAACAAGCCAGCACCGACGCTGAGAAAAAGGTGAGTAAAATTTATTTAAACAACGCCAATTTACCTGAAGCTGTAAAAGTCTATAACCCCAAAACAGAGAAAATCGACACGGTGCGCAGTTTGGATTTGGTGCATAACATGGAAGCCTATACACGTGATTATGCGCGAACTCCTATTGTGGTACAGCAGCTAGATCTAAAAGGAAAATGGACGGCCAAAGAAGACGCACCTACTCAACAGCACAATCCACCGAGCTTCAAACCTCGTGGCTGATTATGCCATTGGCGATGTCCAGGGATGCTTTGATTCCCTCCAATGTTTATTGGATAAGGTCCAGTACAATGATCGTCAGGATCGCTTATGGTTTGTAGGCGATCTGGTGAATCGTGGACCACAATCCTTGGCGGTCCTTCGGTTTGTCAAAAACTTGACAATCCCTGCCCAAATTAGTTTGGGTAACCACGATTTACATTTGCTCAGCTTGTTCTATACAGATCGAGATTCACAACCTTTCGATCCTAGCTTGCAACAGGTACTACAAGCAGAAGATTGCCCGGAACTATGCGCCTGGCTCAGTCAACAAGCCTTATTATGTTTCGATCCGACGCTCAACGTGGTCATGGTACATGCTGGTATCGCACCACTATGGACATTATCTGAAGCACAAGCTTATGCGCGGGAAATAGAAACCGCACTACGGGGTTCTGGGCGCGATCTTTTTTTACAAGAAATGTACGGCAATATGCCCAATCTCTGGTCAGAACAGACCACAGGCCTACCCCGTCTACGTCTCATCTGTAATTATTTTACACGTATGCGCTTTTGTTTGGCTGATGGTAGCTTAGATCTGAAGCACGACGGCCCATTACATAGCGCCCCCGCTGAATGCTACCCGTGGTATGCAACCCCAAATCGCCAAACCATCACAGCCGATCTCGTCTTCGGACATTGGGCAGCATTAAACGGACAATGCACTCAACCCGGGCTATACGCCCTCGACACAGGCTGTGTATGGGGCGGAAAACTAACCGCATTACGTTTACAAGATAAACAACGGTTCTCTGTGGCATCACGAGAAATAAGTAGTTAGAACCCAAGAGCAAGAAATCCTCCGCCCCTTGAGGGGAGAAGGTGCCCGAAGGGCG